>JBIOUT010000193.1:0-2789 GCA_044867365.1 Candidatus Eiseniibacteriota bacterium
AGAGCCCCAGGGTCTCGACGTGCTGCGGCGCAGCAAGGAGATGCACAAGGAGCTCCCGGTCATCATCATGACCGGGCATGCCGACGTCCAGTCGGCGGTCGAGGCGATGAAAACCGGCGCCTTCGACTTCGTCGAGAAGGACGCCAAGGGCGACTTCCTCCAGCATCTCGAGATGCGCGCCCAGCGGGCGCTCGAATCGCAGAAGATGTGGCGCGAGCTCGAGCATCTGCGACGCAAGGATCGCGCCCGCATCTCGCTCGAATTCGTCCGCGGGCAGAGCTCGGCGATGCAGCACGTCTACCAGATCGCCGAGCAGGTGGCGCAGTCGGATACGACGAGCGTCCTCATCGAGGGTGAATCGGGGACCGGCAAGCAGCTGGTGGCGACGATTATCCACGAGCGGTCGAATCGAAAGGACAAACCCTTCCTCGAGATCAATTGCGCCGCGATTCCCCGCGATCTCCTCGAGTCGGAGCTTTTCGGCTACGAAAAGGGCGCCTTCACCGACGCCCGCCAGCAGAAGCAGGGGCTCCTCGAGCTGGCCAACGGCGGCACCCTCTTCCTCGATGAAGTGGGGGAGATGAGCCTGCCGCTCCAGGTCAAGCTCCTCAAGGTGCTTGAGACCATGAGCTTCCGCCGGGTGGGCGGCACCAAGGACGTCCGGGTGTCGGTGCGCATCATCTCGGCCACCAATCAGCACCTGGATCAGATGGTCGGAGAGGGGAGGTTCCGCGAGGATCTCTATTACCGTCTCAATGTGGTGGCGATCCACATGCCGGCGCTGCGTGAGCGCAAGGAAGACATCATCCCGCTCGCCAATCATTTCCTCAGCCACTTCTCGCGCGCCTTCCACAAGGATTTCGAGGGGATGACACCCGAGGCCGAGCGGATGCTTCTTTCCTATCCGTGGCCGGGAAACATCCGCGAGCTGAAGAACGTCTTCGAGCGCACCGTGCTCCTCGAGAGCGGCCCCTCCGTCGATGCGGTTCACCTCGAGCGGGCCTTCGCTCCGCGCCGGCGGGTGGACAGCGGGCACGGCAATCAGGTGATCGACAAGCTCGAGCAGGCGCTCATGTCGCCCTCGATCCCCGAGGGCGGCATCCCGTTCGAGACCATCGTCGAAGGGGTGGAGCGCGCCCTCATCCTCAAGGCCTCGGAGGCGACCGGCTGGAATCAGAGCCGCACCGCGCAGATCTTGAACCTCAAGCGCGACAAGCTGCGCTACCGGATGAAGATCTATTCCATCCGGAACAAGCCGCTCTCGGCCGCCCAGCCCTAGCTCTGTTTTCCCGCCTCCGCCTACATTCCCGCGGGCCCCGCGTTTGACCCGGCGGTCGGGGCGATGCTAGGTTGAGGTTCTTGAGCTCTACCCGCGACCAGGCCCAACCGGAAGCTTCCTCCCTCACCTCCGGCCCGGTCCGCATCGCCGCCGTCGGCACCGGCGACTGGGGGCGGAATCTGATCCGCAACCTGGCGGCGGTCGGCGATCTCCGGATCCTCGCCGATCAGCGCGCCGAAGCCCTGGCTCCCCTCCGCTCCCTCTATCCCGACGCCCGCTTCACCACCGATCCCGACGCCGCCGTCGCCGATCCCGAGATCGAAGCGGTGGCGGTGGCGACCACGTCGTCGAGCCACTACGCGGTGGCGCGCGCCGCCCTCGAGGCAGGGAAGCACGTCATGGTCGAGAAGCCGCTCGCCCTTTCCTCGCGGGATGCATCCCAGCTGGTGCGGCTCGCCGCCGAGCGCAAGCGGGTGCTGATGGTCGGGCATCTCCTCATCTATCACCCGGCGGTCGATAAGCTCCGTGAACTCGTCGCCTCGGGCGAGCTCGGCGACATCTACTACCTTTATAGTCAGCGGGTGAACCTGGGAAAAATCCGCCAGGACGAGAACGCGCTCTGGAGCTTCGGCCCGCATGACGTGGCCGTCATTCTCGACCTGATCGGGCGCATGCCGGTGAGGGTGTCGGCGGTCGGACATGCCTACCTCCAGCCCGATCTCGAGGACGTGGTTTTCCTCCATCTCGAATTCCCGGGCGGACAGCTCGCCACCGTCCACTTGAGCTGGCTCGACCCGCACAAGGTCCGGCGGTTGACCCTCGTCGGGGCGCAGAAGATGGTCGTCTTCGATGACATGGAAGCGACCGAGAAGATCCGGATCTACGACAAGGGGGTGCGGAGCCCGGCGGGCGGAGTCTTCGAGTACAAAGACGCCTTGACCCTTCGCTTCGGCGACATCTTGATTCCACAGCTCACCATGAAGGAGCCGCTCGAGCTCGAGTGCCGTGACTTCGTCGACTCGGTGCGAAGTGGCCGATCCCCTCGGGCCGGCGGAGTCGACGGCTTGCGTGTCGTCCAGGTGCTCGAGGCGGCGGCGCATTCGCTCTCTGGGGACGGCGCACCGGTGCGTCTCGAGCCCGAGGCGGAGCTCGACCGGCCGCCCGTGCGTCATGGGGCCGCCTCCGGGGGCGGGGCGTGACCAAGTCGCAAGCGGCCGCCCTGCAGTCGATCGATTCTACGGCTCAAGTCGCCGCCGATGTCCAGATCGGCGACTTCGTCGTCATCGAGGCCGGGGTGCGCATAGGCGGGAAGTCGGTGATCGGACATGGGACGGTCATTCACCGCGACACGGTGGTGGGGGAGGGGGTGCGCATCGACGACCACGCGGTGCTCGGCAAGGAGCCGATGCGGGCCGCCCTCTCGGCGGTAACCCGGGAGAGCGAGCTCGCTCCACTCTCGGTCGGCGACGGCTGCTTGATCGGAGCCGGGGCGGTTGTCTACCGCGGAGCC
>JBIOUT010000194.1:0-3584 GCA_044867365.1 Candidatus Eiseniibacteriota bacterium
CGGTGGGGGGCGGAGGCTTCGATGAGATCGGGATCAGTCTCGTGACCGACGGCATCATGCGCGAGCTGAACGAGACTCATCGCCGACTCGACCGAACGACCGATGTTCTCTCCTTCGACCTCGGACGGATGACGAGCGGCGGGCGAATCGGCGAAGTTCTGATCTCGACCGATCGCGTCCTCGTCCAGGCCCGCCGCTACCGGGTGACTCCCGCCCGCGAATTGGCCCGGCTCTTGGTTCACGGCCTCCTCCATCTGCGGGGGTTCGATCACCAGCGGACGGCGGAGCGGCGGTGCATGCGTGCGGTCGAGCACCGGCTGTTGCGGGAGATCGGACCGGCGATCGCGCGTCTCGAGCCCCGTCGTCCAGTGACTCGCAACGCGGCCGCTTTCCACCTCCGATGAACATCGCCCCCTGGGCGGAGGGATTGGTGGCCCTCGGCCTCCTCGGCCTTGCCGCCCTTGCCCGCCTGTCCGCCGCCGGCCCTATCGGCGGAGATGGCGAAGCGAGGCACCGCGCCGAGCTCCTGGCGGCGGAGCTCGCGTGGGCGGCGCTTCTCGCCTCGTCGCTCATCCTGGGTACGCACGCCCTGCTCGGGCTCGCCCCGGGTTTGGGCTCTCTCATCGTGCTTACCCTCGCCGGGTTTGCCGCGCTCGTCGTCGCCGACAGGGTGCCGTCCCGGATCGGTCAGAGCGCCTTCGTTCCGCGAGGAGGTCGATCTCCCAAGGGGCCGGTCGTCTCGTTCCTTGCTCGGCCATTTCGTTCCCTGGCCGGTCATCTGGCTCGCCAGCGCGCCGCCCGCCCCGCGGACGAACCCGCAGCCGATCACGAAGAGAAGCTCCTGCATCGGCTGCTCGACGCCACGACCAATGGTGAGGTAGGCGAAGACGGGGAGACGGCGATTCTTCGCCAGCTCCTCGGCGGGATGCTGCGGCTTCGCGAAACGCCGGTCGCGAGCATCATGTGTCCGCGGTCGCGGATCGTCTGGATCGGCCACCGCGAGCGTCCGGCGGCCGCAGCTCTCCTCATGCGGGAGTCGGGGCACAGCCGCATTCCGGTTTGCGGCCGCGACCTCGACGATGTCGTCGGGGTGCTGCATTTGAAAGACGCATTCCTGGCTCTGCATGGCGTCTCGGCCGAGTCGACTGTGGGCGCGATCGCGCGGGAGCCGGTTTTCGTCACCGATGAGACGCCGCTCAGTGATCTCCTGGGGAACTGGCGTCATCAGAGTGGAACGATGTCGATCGTCCGCGATCCCTTGGGGCGCGTCGTTGGACTGGTGACCTTGAGGGATGTGCTCGAGTGGCTGATGGCTGCCCACGATGCCGCCGGGCCGGGCATCGCGACCGCGGGATCAATGGCCGCCGGCGGCGTGCCGCCGGCTTCGCCGCCGGACTGAACGTCGATGTGGGAGATCGTATCCCTTCGCATCATCGCTCTTCTTGCGGCGCTCGGCCTGGCCGGGGGATTGCGGGTGCTGGCGGCGGCGATTCGTGGTCTCGATCCGGAGACCTTGTCTTTGCCCAGCTGGCGGCGCCCGCGACCGAACCCGCGCCGTGAGAGCGCTCCTCCCGGAGAGACGGCGTCCGAGCCCGGTCAGGCCGGAGGCGCCCCCATCGACGAGGTGGTCGAACGCTTCGTGGGGGCCGCCGACGATCTCGATGCAGGAGCGCTGCTCGCTTTGGTCATCGCCGCTCTTGTCGCCGCGGGGGCGCTCGCGAGTCCCGAGCGCGCCCTGATCAAGCCGGCGGGGCTTCTCATCGTGCTCACGTCGTCGATTCTGATCGCCCCGATACTCCTCGTCGTTCTCCCCGAGCGAATGGCGCCCGGGCGAGAAGCGGCTCTCCTCGGGAAAGCGGTGCCGGCCGTGCTCTTGCTTGCCGCCGTGCTTCATCCGCTGGGGGTGATTCAGGATCTCCTCTCTTCGCCCCTCGCCGCGCTCGCCGCTCGCCGGCAACCAGCGGCTGCCCCCCAGCCACCGACTCCCCCCGAGCCGACGGCGAGCGCTCTCCATCAGGTGCTCGCCTTCACTCGCGCCACCGTCGGTCAAGTGATGACCCCGCGCGCCGAGATCGTGGCGGTCGAGAGCGGGGCGACGATCGCCGATCTGGTGCAGCTCGTGCGCACCACCCACCGCAGCCGATATCCGATCTACCGCTCGAACCTGGATGATCTCGAGGGATGGGTCGGGCTCGAAGATCTTCTGGGAGTGGTGGACGATTCGATTCCGGTCGATCGCTTTCGCCGCGAGCTCGTTGTAGTTCCGGAGTCGAAACCGGTGTTCGAGCTGGCGATGGAGATGCGAACGAGCGGAGCGGCTCCGGCCATCGTCGTCGATGAGTTCGGAACGGTGGGCGGCCTCGTCAACCTGCACGATCTCCTGAGCGGGCTGGTGGGGGAGGTCACCGAAAGCGATGAGCGGCCGGAGTTCGAGTTTCGCCGCATCGATCCCTACACCTGGGTCTTCAATCCGCGGATCCGGATCGAGCGGGTGAATGAGCTCACCGGCCTCGGCATTCCGGAGGGCGACTACCAGACCCTGGCCGGTTTCCTCCTCGCCCAGATGCGGCGGATCCCGCTGCCGCATGAGCGACTGCGCTGGCGTGATGAGGAGTTCGAGATCCTGGCCGCCGACTCGCGGCGAATCCAATCGGTCCGGCTCAAGCGGCGGCCGCCGCTTGTCGCGCGCAGCGTGTTGCGGCCGCTCGGCGCCGGCGGCGACGGCCCGCACGGCGATTGAGGGGTTCCCACCGCTTGGCTCCGTACGCCGGCAATTGACCGGTCTGTGCGCGGCGCATACCATCATCGGATCCATGAGCATCGAGAAGATCGAAGCGGTGGTGATGCGCTCTTTTCCGCTGCGGGAAACCAGCCTCATCGTCCACTTGCTCTCCGCCGAACGCGGGCGCATCCATGCGGTGGTCAAAGGAGCGCGCGGGCCTCGCAACCGATTCGGCGCCGCCTTCGAGCCGTTCACCCGCATTGGTGCCGTGATCTACTACCGGCCGGAGCGCGATCTGCAGTTCATGAGTCAGGCGGAGATTCACACCCGGAGAACAGGGCTCTCCACCTCGTTGCCGAGGTTCGCCTACGCCAGTGCGGTCATCGAGCTGGCCGATCAAGCGCTGGCCGGGGAAGAGCCCGGGCGGGCGATGTTCACCCTCGTGGATGCGAGCCTGGACACGATCGGAGAGGCGCCCGAGGCGAGCCTGCGCGCCGCTTTCATGATCTATGTCCTCCGACTGGTGAGCGCTCTCGGCTATCGTCCCGAGCTCGGGCGCTGTGTCGGCTGCGGGCGTGACCCGGGTGAGGTCGCCTTCTTCGCCGCAGCGAAAGGCGGGATCGCCTGTCGTTCCTGCGCCGGTGGCGAGGCGGTGCGGCTCGGGGCGGAGGCGCTTTCGCGGTTGCGCGGGCTCATGGATGGACTGTGCCTCCGCCTCGCATCGGTCCAAGGCTTCACGCGCACGCCGGATCTCGGCCCTTTCGCGACGTTGTGTCTTAACGAAAACGGTGAGCAGGATGATTCGGCGCCCTGGGGCAATCCAGTAGGTGACTCGTGTCGGCCGGCCGTTCAGGTAGAAGCG
>JBIOUT010000195.1:0-12812 GCA_044867365.1 Candidatus Eiseniibacteriota bacterium
GCCCGTGAAGCGGCGAAGGGCGGGCTCTCGTCCTCGGCGAGGAGAGGGCGCTCGGCCGCCGGTCGCGCCGGATCCACCTCCTGCCAGTAGAGCGGGATCTCGATCGCCCCCCATTGCTGCTTGAAGCGGTAGGTGCCGGAGCCGACCGAGGAGCGCCCGAAATCGAATCGAGCCAGGCCCCGCGTCGCCGCTTCGTGGAGGGTGCTCCAGTAGAGCAGATTGTTGGGGCAGAGCTGGAAATAACGGCGGTCCGAGGAAGCCCAGGGAACGGTCAGGGTGTCCCGGAACTCGAGCGTCACCAGGCCACCCATCAACGCACCCCGCCGGCCGACGAGAACGATGCCCGCTCGACCGCCGAGATGAGTGAAGATGCAATCGAACCAGCGGCGACGGTGTGCCGGCGACCCCAGGTCGCGCATGTTGGCAGACCACACCCGGTAGAAGTCCCCGATCTTCTCCGCTCCGGCGCGGGTGACCGAGAGACCTTCTTTCTCCGCTTTGCGCACCTGATTTCGCGTCTTGGCGCCGATCGTGTTCCACAGTCGCGCTGGATCGCGGTCGAGCGCCAGGACGAGCGTTACCTTGTCGCCGCGGGCCGCAAGTGCGAGGCGGGGGCGGGCGCCATGACGGAGATCGAGGCGCGGGATGCCGAGCCGGCGCGCGAGCGCGCAAGCCGCCTCGATGAGCCCGCTCCAGGCGCTGCCGCTCCCCGCCACCACTCCACCGGTATCGAGATACGGCATCGAACAGAGGCTCGCCCCGAAGATCCGGCTCCGCACTTCGACGAGCGGCAAGACCCCGGCGATGCCGCTCGCATCCCGCGCCACCAAATGATGGGTCCGGTGTCCGTAAGCCTCATGGATGATCGAGGCCCATTCCCAGAGGTGGGCCACGGTCGCCTGGGGATGGGCGAGGACAAAGGCGTTCCATTCCTGGGGCGCTTCCTCGAGCCCAACATCGACTCGATCGGGTCCCACGGTTTCGCGGGAGCGAAGCGCCGCCGATTCGCCCGGGGTGGCTTCCAAGGTCATGGACCGGGAGTGGCGGCGGCGCCGGTCGAGGTCTTCGCCGCCGGCGCCGCCACCGGCGCCCGCCGGGCCAGGACGAGCAGGCCGTTGCCCTTGGCGCCGCCCCCGAGCCGGTAATCGAGCTCGCAGAGGAGAAGGAGAAGCGGCGAGAGCGCGACGCCGGCGAGATCGCGGGCTCGCGTCTTGGGGTCGCGGTGAATCCAGTGCATGATCTCCCAGGCGAGCTCTCCCGGTGCGCCGAAAGTTCGCCGCACCGTGATCGGGTCGAAGCCGGCCGCACCAAGGCGATTGGCGAGCATCTCCGGCTCGTACCCGTCGCGCACATGGTCCGCCTGATGATGATCGTGGAAGGCGGCGAAGAAACGCCGCGGCGAGGAGCGAGGAGTGTGAAGGACGAGAAGACCGCCCGGGCGCAGGCAATCGGCGAGGAGACCGATCGCCGCCTCGTCATCCTTCACGTGCTCGAGCACATCCACCGAGAGAACGAGATCATAATGGCCGCGGCGATCGATCCGGGTGACATCGCCGGCGCGAAAGCGCAGATTGCGAAGCCCGAGACGTCGTGCGCTGGCCTCACCGCGAGCGACCTTCTCGGGCTCGAGCTCGAGACCTTCGACTTCGAGATGGGGATAGCGACGGGCGAGGAGGAAGGTGAGCTCGCCGTTCCCGCAGCCGGCATCCAGGATTCGACCGCTCTTCGGAGCCGAGGCGCGGACGGCGGCGAGGACATGGCGGGTCCGCACTCGCCGCCCGACATGGAAGAGAGAGCGATTATATAAGGCGCGGAACGGTGTGGTGAGCATGAGAATCCATTGCGGATGACCCTTCCTTCCGGGACTCGGCGGTTATCGCGTCGAAGGTTAGCAGGGGGGCCTGCCGATAGCGAGAGGGGCAGCATTTGCCTCATCGCTTGAGCGGTTCGACAGGCCGGGCTAGGCTCGAACCCGGCGACTTCCCGGGGGCCCGGGGAAGCTGCTCGACACCACCATGAAACCCGTTTCGCGCCGCTCTGCCGCCGCCACCTCCTCCGGAAACCGCGGTCGAGGTTCGAGCTCGTCAAGGAGACCGGGCGCGCAGCGTTTCATCCTGCCGTCGACCGCCGGCAAGATGCGCGCCGGGCGTCTCACCCCTCCGGTCGGCTTTCCTCTGGCGCGAGGGGACGTTCTCGTCGCCCTCCGCTCGGCCCTCGGCAAGGCGAGCTCCGGTCATCGACTTGGACGCCATCTTGCCGACGCGCTGGGAGTGCGTTGGGGTTGCCCGATCTCCTCGGGACGCGCGGGGCTCGCCCTCCTGCTCGAGATCCTCCACCGCCGCGCCCCCGGGCGCGACGAGGTGGTGGTCCCCGCCTACACCTGCTATTCCGTGCCGAGCTCGATCGTGCGTGCGGGGCTCCGGGTGCGGATGGTCGACCTTGCTCCCCAGGGATTCGCTTGGAATCGGACCGAGCTCGAGGCGGTGACGAGCAAGCGGACGCTCGCCATCGTCGCCACCCATCTCCTCGGGTATCCGATCGATTTGCGGCCGATCCGCGCCGTGACGCAGGCGGTGCGGGCTACTCTCATCGACGATGCGGCGCAGGCCCTGGGCGCACGTCTCGACGGTCAGGCGGCAGGGGGAGGAGGCGATGCCGGGATCTTGAGCTTCGGCCGCGGCAAGCCACTCACCGCCCTCGGCGGCGGCGCCGTTCTTTGCGATGACCCGCAGCTCATTCGACCGCTCGAAGAGACGATCGCCGCGCTTCCGAGACCCCCGGTCGAGCGCACCGCCTGCACGGCGCTTGTCGCGACCCTTTATTCCCCGCTCCTTCATCCCGAGCTCTACTGGCTTCCGGCTCGGTTGCCCTTTCTGCGCATCGGAGTCACCGAATTCAATCCCACTTTTCTCATGCGGCGGCTCGACGGGTTTCGGATCGGGCTCATCCTCCGGGGGCTAGCCCGGGTGGACGCGGTGAACGAGGCTCGCCGGCGATCCGCCGAGCGTTTCGCGCGAGCGCTGCGCGGGATCGAGGGGCTCGAGCTCGTGTCGCCGGCGCCCGAGAGCTATGCGATCTACCTGCGCTTTCCCGTGCTCCTCCCCGATGTCGAGCTCCGCGATCGGGCGATGATCGCGCTCCGCATCGCCGGCATCGGGGCAAGCTGCCTCTATCCCGAGCCGTTGACCGGAATCCCCGCGATTCGCGAGCGATCTCCGGATGGGCGGCGGATCTTCCCCAACGCCGAGCGGATGGCGAAGCGGCTTCTCTGTCTTCCCACGTACCCGCATGTCGATGACCGCGTGGTCGAGCGGGCGGCCGAGATCTTGAGCAGCGTATTGAAAGAGAGAACGAGCCGGTCGGTTCGCCCGACGACGCGTGCGGGGAATATCGGCGATGGCGGCCGTCCCCGGCACCGTACCAGCGGCCGCGGATGAGCTACGGCGCCCGCGCCCTCAAGCAGCTGGGGGCCGCATTCTTCTACCGCACCGGGATGCTCAGCCTCTGGTGGCGATCGTATGCGCGCCGGCGGCGGCGCCAGCCGCTCGTCGTCATGTACCACCGAGTGCTCGATCCGGCCGATGGTCTCGATCTTTCGCAGCCGGGGTTGGTGGTGACGACTCCCACCTTCGAACGCCAGCTCGATTTCTTGCGGCGGTTCTTTCGCGTCGTGCCGCTCAATCAATCGGCCACGGCCGCGGATGCCGAGCTCTGTTCGATCACCTTCGACGACGGATGGTCGGACAACCATGCGCACGCCCTGCCGGTTCTCCGCCGGCTCGGGCTCCCGGCGACGATCTTCGTGACCACCGGATTCATCGGCACCAGGAGCCTTTTTTGGCCCGAGCGCTTGACCTATCTCTTGCAGAGCGAGGAGCGGCGACGACTCAACCCCGGGGCCCTGGATGGGCTTCGGCCGCCGGTCAGCCGCGCCCTGCTGGCCGCCGCCCAGGCTCCCGATGCCGCCTTGTCGCCGGCTCTCGACGTCCTGATCGAGGAGGCCAAAGCGATGGGGGAGGAGGAGCGCGAGCAGCTCCTCGAGATCGTGGCCGAGAAGACCGGACGCAACCCGGCCTCTCTCGCCCGCCGGGTTCTCACCTGGGATCAGGTGAGCGAGCTCGACGAAGCCGGACTCGAGATCGGATCTCACGGCGTCACTCACACCATCCTCACCCGGATTGATCATTCACGTGCGGTCGCCGAAATCCATGATTCGCGAAGAGAATTGGCGCGTGTCCTCGGAAAGCCGCCCGAGAGCTTCGCCTATCCCAACGGCGAGTCGAGCCCCGAGCTGGCCCATGCGGTGCGCGAGTCCGGATATGCGCGAGCGGTGATTGCCGAGGAGCCACCTCCGGCCGGCTGCCCGCCGCGCTTCGCCCTCCAGCGAAAGAATCTCGCCGAGGGGAGCTCGCGGGGCCTGCGCGGCTTCTCGACCTCGATCTTCGCCTGCGAGGTCCTGGGGTTCTTCGATGTCTTGCGCCGCGGGAGGCGGTGATGACCCACTCGCCCGCAGCCACGGTCGCACCCGAAGCGCTCGTTCTCGACGGCGATACCCGGGCCGCACTCGCCATCGTTCGCAGCCTGGGTTCGCACGGAGTTCGGGTGACGGTCGGGGCTCCCGCCCTCGAATCACTCGCCGGAGCATCACGCCATGCGGGGCGCCGGCTCCGCTTGCCCGACGCCATGGGCGATCCGGAAGGATTGGGCGAAACGCTCGTCGCCCTGGCGGCCCGCGAGCCGGATCGAGTGTGGTTTCCGGTCACCGACGCGAGCCTTGCCGTCGTGGATCGCATTCGTGACCAGCTGACTTCGGTCCGACTTCCGATTCCGAATCGCGAGGCGCTGGCCTGGGCGTGGGACAAGGATCGGCTCCCCGAGCTCGCCCGCGCCGCCGGGCTGCATACGCCCCGCACCTGGCGCCCGGCGGGAATTGAGGAGGTGGGCGCTCTCGCCGACGAGCTCCGCTATCCGCTCGTCCTCAAGCCCCGCCGATCGCGATGGCGCGGCGCGGATGGTTTCGTCGCCGGCCAGGTCGGCTACGTGAACACTCCCGCGACGCTTCTCACGACTTGGGAAGCCATGCATGCTCGTATTCCCGAGCCACTCATTCAGGAACATGTACCCGGGATCGGTATGGGCGTCTTTCTTCTCGCCGATCGCGGGCGGATTCTCGCTCGCTTCGCGCACCGACGATTGCGCGAGAAGCCGCCTTCAGGCGGGGTGAGCGTCCTCAGTGAATCGATCCCGGTGCCTTCCGAGCTGATCGAGCCCTGCGATCGACTGATGGCCGAGCTTCGCTGGCATGGGGTCTGTATGGTCGAGTTCAAGCTCGATGCGCGTGATGGGCGGCCGTGGCTCATCGAGCTGAACCCGCGCTTTTGGGGATCCCTGGCCCTGGCGATCGCCGCCGGCGTCGATTTTCCCTGGCTCCTCTTCCAGCTGGCGCTCGGAGAGCCTCCCGATGAAATGCCCGCGTACCGCGCCGGAGTGCGCAATCGCTGGGAGCTCGGAGATCTCGATCATCTTCTGCTGCGCCTTCGCGACCCCCACGGCTCGGTGGTCGATGGCGCCGGCCGGTCGCGTTTCCAGAGCCTCGTCGCCTTTCTCGATCCCAGGGCCGGTCGTCCGGAAGTCTTCCGCTGGAGCGATCCCGGACCGGGATGGCACGAGCTCCGTGCCTACGTGAAAAAGCTCGGCCGCCGCAGGCGAGGTCGCGCGGCCGGTGCGGGGAGCCGTCCCTGACCGACCGGCGCCATGTGCTCCAGCTCATCGAGACCGGAGGTCCGGGCGGCGCCGAGAAGGTGCTCATCCAGCTCACTGAACGGCTCGACGCCGATCGCGATTTCCGGAGCACCGCGGGCTTGCTCAAGTCGGGCTGGCTCGAGGAGGAGCTGGCGGCCCGCGGGCTCGATGTCCATCGCTTTCATCTCCGCCATCCTCTGGATGCTCGGCTCGTCCTCGATCTCGCCCGCCATATCCGCCGTTCGAAGGTCGATGTCGTCCATGCGCACGAGTTCACGATGAATGTCTTCGGCGCCGCCGCCGGACGCTTGGCTGGAGTGCCGGTCATCGCCACCGTCCACGGGCGCGGCTACTACGCCGAAGCCCGGCGGCGTATCGCGGCGCTCAAGCTCGCCGGGCGACTCGGGGCGGTGTGGGTGGCGGTGTCGAACGACATCGGGCGGTTCCTCGAGACGCTCGGGCTCGGGCCGGTCAGGCTCATTCCCAACGGCATCGATGTCGATCGTCCCGCCGGCGGCGATCGCCGCCGCGGGCGGAACGCCATCGGCGTCTCCGCGGGGACCCCGCTTGTCGGCTCGGTCGGCAATCTCTACCCGGTCAAGGGACATGCAGTACTCATTCAGGCGATGGCCCGGCTCAAGACGGCCGGCGTCCATCTGGCGATCGCCGGACGTGGCGGTGAAGAAGCGGCGCTTCGCGAGCTCGCCGGGGAGCTCGGGATCGCGGAGCGGGTCCATCTTCTCGGATATCGGGACGACATCCCGGATCTGCTTGCGGCCTTCGATATCTACGCCTTGCCGTCATTTTCCGAGGGGCAGTCGCTCGCCCTCATCGAGGCGATGGCGGCCGCGAAACCGATCGTCGCGACTGCGGTCGGCGGCAATCCCGAGGTGCTCGGCGGCGAAGGCTCCGCGAGCGGATTCCTCGTGCCGCCCGGCGATGCCGAAGCCCTGGCCATGTCCCTCGACCGCTTGCTTACCGAGAGCTGCGCCCGCCCGCTCGGTGAAGAGGCGAGGCTCCGCGCCCGCGAAGAATTCAGCATCGAGTCCATGCTCGCCCGCTACCGGGCGCTTTATGCCGCGCGCCTCGAAGCCCGTTCACGGCGGCGGGGAGGGGAGGGCTCAGGGGCGTGACGGAATCCCATCCGCCTCCGCCACGAGCCCCATCCATCCGTCCTCCCACCGTCCTCCATCTCCGTTCCTCGGGCGGTCTCTACGGCGCCGACCGAGTGGTCCTCGATCTCTGCCGGGAGCTCCCCGGCTCCGGCTACCACCCGCTTCTCGTGCCCTTGATCGAACCGGGCGGGGTGGGGTCGGAGCTCCGGGAGGCGGCGCTTGCCGCTGGTGTGCGCGTGCGGCCGCTCATCCTCCGCCATCGATTCGACTGGGGTGGGGTCGCACGGCTCCAACGTCTGGCGCTGATTGAAGGAGCCGACATCGTCCACGGCCACGATTACAAAACCAACCTTCTCATCCAGCTTGCCGCGCCTCCAGACGCTCGCCGCGTCGCCACCCTCCACGGGCGAGTGGGAACCGATCGCAAGCTTCGACTCTACGAAGCGCTGGAATCACGGGTGGTGCGGGGGTTCGATCGGGTGATCTGCGTATCGGAGCCGATGCGGGCGGCGGAGGCTGCGCACGGGCTCGAGCCCGTGGTCATTCCGAACGGGATCGATCTCACGCGCTTTCGCGCCGGAGCGGGAGCCGAGGGCGCTGCCCTCGGCCTGCGTGAGTCGCTGGGGCTACCGGCGGATGCGGAAGTCGTGGGATCGATCGGCCGGCTCAGCCCCGAGAAGGGCTTCGATGTTCTCGTGCGAGCCGTGTCGCACCTTGTCCCCCAACGCCCTCGCTTGCACCTCCTCTTGATTGGAGACGGGCAAGAAGGAGATCACTTGCGCCGTCTCGCCCTCTCGCTCGGCCTCGGCGATCGATTGCACCTCCCGGGGAGGAGAGGAGATGCACCCCTCCTCTATCCGCTATTCGATGTCTTCTGCTTGCCGTCCCATCGCGAGGGGACGCCGCTCGTCTTGCTCGAGGCGATGGCTGCCGAACGGCCCGTCGTCGCAACTCCGGTGGGCGGGATACCGGAGGTCTTGGGTGAGCCGGGGGCGGCGGGTCTTTTGGTTCCTCCCGGAGATGCCCGAGGATGGGCCCGCACGATTTCCCGCCTCCTCGAAGACCAGGAGCGAAGCGCCCGGATGGGTGCCCTGGCGCGGCGGCGGGTGGCCGAAAACTATTCGCTCACCCGCATGGCGCTCGCCGTGGCCCACCTGTACGATGGCCTGCTCGGACGCTCGGACCACCGCGAACCCGCGGACCCCAGGAGGTGAACCACTCCCCGATGCTCAATGCCTTCACCGTCGATGTCGAGGACTACTTCCAGGTCCACAATTTCGAGCCCGTCATCGATCGCGGCGACTGGGACCGGTTCGAGAGCCGGGTTGTGGATGCAACTCGACGGGTCCTCGATCTCCTCGAGCGGCATGGAGTTCGGGGGACTTTCTTCATCCTCACCTGGAACGCCGAGCGGCGTCCCGAGCTCATTCGCACCATCCATGCGGCCGGGCACGAGGTCGCTTCTCACGGTCAATCGCATCGGCTGGTGTACGAGCAGGAGCCGGATATCTTCCAGGCCGACATCGAGGCCGCTCGCACCGTGCTCGAGCGCCTCACCGGGGAGGCGGTCCTCGGTTACCGGGCTCCCTCGTATTCGATCACTCCGAAAAGCCTGTGGGGGCTCGACCGCATCCGAGCCGCCGGTTATCTCTACGACTCGAGCGTCTATCCCATCCGGCGCCGCCGTTACGGGCTTCCGCAGGCGCCGCGTCATCCTTACGCACTGGCCGGTGGTCTGGTCGAGTTTCCGATGACCACGCTCCGGGTACCGGGTCCCGACTTACCGGGGTTCAATCTGCCGGCGGCCTCCGGCGCCTACCTCCGACTCTTGCCCATCGAGGTTTCGATGGCGGCCATTCGTCAGCTCAATCGCGCGGGACATCCGGCGGTGGTCAATGTGCATCCGTGGGAAATCGATCCGCAACAGCCGCGGATTCGGGGCGGTCGATTCGGCGGCTTGAGCCACTACACGAACCTCGAACGGATGGAATCGCGACTGACAGCCCTGCTGCGCCGCTTTCGCTTTGGCACGATGCGCGAGGCGCTGCGCGCCGCCGGCTTCCCGCTGGCAGGCGGATCGCAGGCGCGAGCGGCGAGCTAGGCCGGGTCCCAAGGAGAGGGAGTGGTGTCACGAGTGCGGCCCCTGACCCGAATCGGGCGAGCAACCCTGGGCGTCGTCGCTTGGGCGACAGGGGCCAACGTCTTCGACAGCGGGTCCGCCGCCGCTCAACGGCTCGCCGACCAGCCTCCATTCGTCGGCGAAGAATCGGTGAGCTTCTACACCCTCGACAGCCGTCCGGCGGGGGCGCGTATGAGCCTCCGCGGTGGCACGCGTCTCGAGGGCGCCGCTCCGCTCACCATTCCCGGCGACGTCTATGGCTCCTTCCACATCGACATCCAGGCGCCCGGACACGAGCGCCAGCGCGGGCTCGTCAACTTCCCGGGGAGCGGCGGGCCGCTCGATCTCAGCTCGGAGCTCGGGAGCGGGGCGGGGAGCATCGTCGCTTCGCTCGTCTGGCCCGGACTAGGCGAGATCATGCGAGGGGAGGGGGACGGACTGCGCGGCTTCAGCTTTCTTACCGCCGGGGCGGGAGGAGTCACGGGGCTTTTGGGTGCCGAGCTCCGCCGGCGCGACGGTGAAAAAGATGCCGAGGAGAGTCGAGCTCGTGCCGCGCGGGCGACGTCGATTCAACAACGCACCGCGTTCCGGATCGACGAGGCGCGGCAGGCGGCGATCGCCGATCGGGCACGGGCGGCGCGTCTCGACTGGGCTCTCATTTGTGCCGCCGCCTGGGGCGTGTCCTTGATCGACACCTATCGCTGGACGCCCCGGCTTCAGGATGCTCAGGTCGATCTCACCGACGCCACGTTCACTTTGAAACCGCTGAGCCGCCAACAAGCCGCCTTGCGCTCGATCGTCCCCGGCCTCGGCCAGCACTACGCCGGCCGCCGGGGAGCGGGGGCGCTGGCTTTCTTCGGCGGACTCGCCGCCGGCGTCGCCCTCGTTGTCGCCGAGCACAACTACGAAGAGGCGGTGCAACGCATGGCGGCGCTGCAAACACTTTACCAGGACCCCGTCGCCGATCCCGAAGCGTTGAGAATGATCCGTCCGGCGCTCGAAGACGAGGCGAGCAAGGCGGACGTTGCGCGCAAGCGACGAAACACGCTCGGAGCGGTGGCCGCCGGCGTCTGGGCGGCGAACATGCTCGATGCCGTCCTCTCCACCCCAACCTCCGAGCGCGGCGGAGGGCCGCCCGCGCGGCCTGGAGACCTCGGGGTCAAGCCGAAGCTCCGGTTTGGAGCGGCCCTTGGAACGGGCTCGGGAGCGGCATCCATGCCGAAAAGGGTCGTTCCGACCGTGATTCTCCGAGTCGCCTTCTGAACGTGCTGCGACCTCGAATCTGCGGCGGCGACTCCCACGCGCATGGCTCCCTCGGGAGTTTTCCACAAAAGATCGCTCGACAAATTCCTCGGTCCGACTGTGCTAGACTGCCGAAGCTTCTTGCCCCCGCAAGCGGCTATGAGTCCCCGGATGGCGGGCCCCCCTCTCGACCGTCCACCAGGGCTTCGGAGATGAACTCCCTTGATCTCGATTACTTCCAGGAGCCGAGCCGTCGCCGAGCCTTTGCTGCCCGAGCGCGTTGCTCATTCGGCGCCTTTCAACACGGTGCTCGCCAAGCGAGCTTTTGATTTCGTTGTCTCTGGAAGTGCGCTCCTTCTCCTGTCGGGATTGTTTGGGCTCGTCGCTCTGATCATCACCCTCGATTCACCGGGTCCCATTTTCTACCACCAGATTCGCGTCGGTCATAATCGCCGCCGTCGCGAGCGGCGCCGTAATCGCATTCCGGTCCAGACCGAGCAGCGCCGCCTCGAACGGCGACGAATCCTCGCCGAGGGCCGCCTCTTCTGGATTCATAAGTTCCGCACCATGGTCGTCGACGCCGAGAACGGCTCGGGTCCGGTGTGGGCGCTCAAGGACGACCCGAGAATCACCCGCACCGGAAGATGGCTCCGCAAGCTCCGCATCGACGAGTTGCCGCAGCTGTGGAATGTGCTCAAGGGAGAGATGAGCCTGGTGGGGCCGCGGCCCGAGCGCCCGCATTTCGTCGGTCACTTCGCCAAGCAGATTCCCAATTATCTCGATCGGCTGCGCGTTCGTCCCGGGATCACCGGGCTCGCGCAGGTCGAGCTGAGCTACGACGCCTGCGAGGAGGACGTGCGGGACAAGCTGAATTACGATCTCACCTATATCCGAAACCTCTGCCTGACCCAGGACGTGCACATTCTCTTCCGCACCGTTCAGGTCGTTCTCGGAAGAAAGGGCGCCCGCTAGCACACCAGGGCGCTTCCGATCCCCAAGACCACACTGCTCGGCGGCAACCGCCGATGGGGTCTCTTCATCTCTGAGGGAAAAAGCTACCCGCGTTGGAAAACTCGCTCCGCCTCACGGCCGTAATCGCAAAATCGTGATTTCCCTTGTCTCGCGATGCGGTCATCAAGCCGGCAACCGACAAGCAGATAGAATCCAATGACGCAGCGCCGAGCAAGTCATTGTAATTCCCTCCTCTGGCACATTGATTGCAACTTGCGATCCCGGCCGCTGGCGGCTCGGCAACGATGTCCAACTCGACCCCTGATCGATCCCCACTCCGCGTTTCTTGTGAGCGAGCAAGCGAGATTTCGCCTGCCGGCGTGTCGTGCTCACCGAAGCACGATGGGAACGGCGGTCATCCCGTGCGAAGCGCGGTGGGATGGGGGGTCCCCGGGAGCAAGCGGTTCATCGATATCCTCGGGGCGCTCTTCTTCCTCGTTGTCAATGCGCCCCTCTTTCTGGTTATCCCGATCTTCATCAAGCTCGACTCCCGCGGTCCGGTGATCTACACCCAGGCGCGGGTGGGCCTCAATCGCCGCCGCCGGTTGCGCCGCATCCATAGCATTGCCGTCACCATCGACCTCCGCCGAGCCGATCGTCGCCAGAATCGCGGGGAAGGTCGTCTGTTCCTGATTTACAAATTCCGCACCATGCGCGCCGACGCCGAGCATGACGGGCCGCAGTGGGCGGAGAAGGACGATCCCCGCGTGACCCGCGTGGGGCGAATCTTGCGCGCGACCCATCTCGACGAGCTCCCGCAGTTATGGAATGTGCTGCGGGGCGAAATGAGCCTGGTTGGGCCCCGGCCGGAGCGTCCCCATTTTGTCAGCCGTTTCGCCCATCAGATCCCAAGCTACCGCCATCGCCTTCTCGCCCCTCCGGGGATCACCGGGCTCGCCCAGGTTGAATTTCGCTACGACTGCTCCGAGGAGGATGTCCGGCGCAAGCTTGTTTACGACCTCGATTACATCCAGAAATACAGCCTCGCCCGGGATCTTCGAATCCTGCTCAAGACGGTGATTGTCATCGTTACCGGCAAGGCCGGCTACTAACCCCTCCCGCGGATCACCGCCGTTTTACGCACTCGTCCCGACCGATTGCTTTCTCCGTAACTCATTTCCTTACCAACGATTACTCCCTTCCTTGGGCTCATCCGCTGCCTGGCATCGAGCTAAGCGACGTTATCACACGCGTTTGCCACGCGAGGTCGACGCTCGGTGAGGCAGGGCTACGCCTATGACCTTGAGTAATATCTCTTATGGATGTGCCAACATCAAGAAAACACGTTGGTTATCCAAGCTCCATCTTTTTCTCGATTGGTGACCGTCCGCACGCGCCCCAACCTTCCTTCGCTCAAAGCCTTTGAAGGGCCGGCAACACACGGGCACTCGACCCCGTGGTCCCCGGCCGGACCGGCCATCGGCGGGCGGTTCGGGCGGACGGGAGGTGGAGGTAGGCGTAAGACGCTGGGGGTTCGCCGCACGGGCTCGCGGTGAGTCCACGGAAAGTGCAGGGCGGCATGGGCGCGTGGCGGAAGAAGGAGAGCGGGGCGGTGGCAGTGACTGCCGCGCTCGGCCTATTCG
>JBIOUT010000196.1:0-8287 GCA_044867365.1 Candidatus Eiseniibacteriota bacterium
CGCCCCACGGTCAATAGCCACGAGCCCAGGGCGGAGTTGATGTCGCTTTCGGCGTGGGGGCGAGTGGAATCGAGAGTCAGGATCACGCTCTTGAACAGGATCTCCCGGTCCACGTGCTGGCGCGGAAGCCCGGGAGCGCCTCTCCGCAGGCAGATCACCGCCAGGCGCTGCTTGAATCGCTCGGCGCTTACCGGTTCCGCCATCAGGACGCGCGCCGCCGCCGATAGCCGGCGATGATTTCCCCTCTCCGGAAGCAATCGAGCGCGTGATCGTTCACCATCCCGGTCGCTTGCATGTGCGCATAGCACACGGTCGAGCCCACGAACTTGAACCCTCGCCGCCGCAGATCCTTGCTCATCGCGTCCGATTCGGGACTCGTGGCGCGATAGTCTCGCAGGGTTCGGATCTCCCGCACGATCGGCCGGCCGCCGACGAAGCCCCACATGTAGGAGGCGAAGCTCCCGAGCTCCTGCTGGATGTCGAGGAACCGCTGCGCGTTGTTGATCGCCGCCTCGACCTTGAGTCGATTGCGGATGATGCCGGGATCTTTGAGCAGTTTCGCCACCTGACGCTGCCCGTAACGCGCCACACGTTCAGGATCGAATTGATCGAAGGCCAGCCGATAGTTCTCCCGCTTGCGCAGCACCGTGTACCAGCTCAATCCGGCTTGCGCACCTTCCAGGATCAGGAACTCGAACAAGCGCCGATCATCATGAAGGGGGACGCCCCATTCCTTGTCGTGATAGTCGATGTAGTCGAGCTTGGTGAGATCGACCCAGGGACAGCGGCCGGTCTCTTTTCGTCGCGCCATGAATTCTTTTCCTCACTCGAGCGGTGGCAGGACGACCTCGGGCTCGAAGCGGCGGGCGATCTCGAACAGCGTCTCCTCCTCGAACGGCCGCCCGATGAGCTGCATGCCCACCGGTAGACGGGTCCGCGGTCCGAGCCCCGCCGGGAAGCTCATGCCCGGCAACCCGGCGAGGTTGACCGGAATGGTGAAGACGTCGTTCAGATACATGGCAAGCGGGTCGTCCACCTTCTCGCCGATGCGGAAGGCGACAGTCGGTGAAGTGGGAATCAAGATCGCATCCACCTCGGCGAGATGATCGGCGAACTGCCGGCGAATCACGGTGCGCGCCTTCTGCGCTCGCAGGTAATAGGCATCGTAGTAGCCCGAGCTCAGGGCGTAGGTCCCGAGCATGATCCGGCGCTTGACCTCGGGGCCGAATCCCGCCGAGCGGGTGCCATCGTACAAGGCGCGAAGCCCACCGCCGTTCTCCTCGGGGTTGAAACGCGGTCCATAACGCACCCCATCGTAGCGGGCGAGGTTGGCCGAGGCCTCGGCGTTGGCGACGATGTAATACGCCGCCACCGCGTAGTCGGGATTGGGGAGCTCGATGTCGAGCAAGTCGAACCCAAGCTCCTCGAACCGCTGGATCGCCGCCGCCGCGAGCTCGCGCGTGTCGTCATCGAGCCCTTTCCGGAGCAAGGCGCGCGGCACGCCGAGCCGCGGCCGGTCGTGCAAACGGGGTCCTGTCCATTGATCAGCTGCGAGGCTCGAGGTCGAGTCATTCGGATCGTGTCCCGCGATCGCCTTGAGGACGACCTCGATCTCATCCACCGTGCGCGCCAGCGGACCGATTTGATCGAGCGACGAGGCGAAGGCCACGAGCCCGAAGCGGGAGACGCGCCCGTAGGTGGGTTTGAGCGAGGCGATTCCGCACAGCGCCCCCGGCTGGCGGACGCTGCCTCCGGTATCGGAGCCGAGGGCGATCGGCGCCAATCCCGCCGCCACCGCCACCGCCGAGCCCGAGCTCGAGCCTCCCGGAACTCGCTCGGTGTCCCACGGATTGCGGGCGGGGCCGAAGGCGGAGTTCTCGCCCGAAGAACCCATGGCGAATTCGTCCATGTTGGTCTTGCCGAGGACGATCGCCCCCGCCACCCGCAGGCGCTTGATCACCGTGGCATCGTAGGGCGGGCGGTAGTTCTCGAGAATGCGAGAGCCGCACGTCGTGAGTAGCCCCGCGGTCGCGATGTTGTCCTTGATCGCCACCGGCACCCCGGCCAAAGGACCGAGAGACTCGCCCTCCCCGCGCTCGCGCCGGGCGTCGATCGCAGCGGCGGCTTCGCGCGCCCCCTCGACATTGCGATGCAGGAAGGCGTGGAGCGTGGGATCGAGACGATCGATTCGCTCGAAGAAGCGCGCGATCACCTCGCCCGCCCGCACTTCGCCTTTGCGCACCGCAGCGGCGATCGCCGTCGCCGATCGGCTCCAGAGCTCGCTCACTTCGTCACCCGCCGCCTCATCCCACGATCCTCGGCACCCGGATGAGGCGCCCCTCGCGGTCGGGAGCGAGGTTGAGCGCCGTCTCGGCGGCGGGCGAGGGCTCGACGGCGTCCGGTCGGAGCGGAGTGCCGGCGTCGCCGACATGGCTCGTCGGCGAGACGCCCTCGAGGTCGAGCTCACCGAGCTTCGCCACGTAATCGAGGATGGCGGCGAGCTCGCGCGCCAAGCGCCTGCGCTCCTCGGCATTGAGCCGGAGTCGCGCCAGAGCGGCGATCTTGTCGACTTCTTTCTCGGTCAGTGCCATACGAAATGCAGTGTCAGCTCTCGAGCCTGCTCAGATAGCGAGCGACGACCCGTTTGACGAGCGAGCCGCCGAAGCGCACGGTGAGGCGCGCATCGGGGCCTTGTCCTTCCTGTCCGACGACGATTCCACGCCCGAACTGCGCGTGAAAAACCCGGGCCCCGACTACTCTCGTCCACGAAGCGTCGGGATCGAGATGCTCGGGATCGGGCTCGAAATGCGGCTCGATCGGGACGGGTGGTGGAAAGGATCGCCCCTGCCTGCGCCGCGGCCTGGTTTCGACATCGTAGCCCGAGCGATCGATTACCTCAAGCAGCTCCTCGGGGAGCTCGCTCAGGAAGTCGGAGAGCGACGACTCCATGACCCCACCGAGTCGCCGGCGAACCCGCGCCGCGGAGAGCACCACGCGCTGCTTGGCGCGAGTGAGGGCGACATAGAAGAGCCGGCGCTCCTCCTCGAGCTGCCGCGGATCGTCCAACGATGAGGCATGAGGGAAGAGTCCCTGCTCGAGGCCGGCCACGCAGACGAGTGGGAACTCGAGACCCTTGGCATTGTGGGCGGTCATCAGGGTCACGTGATCGGCGTCCTCTTCCATGCGATCGACGGGAGCGACGAGAGCAACCTCGGCGAGAAATCCTTCGACCGTCGCATCGCCGGTGACCTCGGCGTAATGCGCTGCGGCGGCGACGAGCTCGTCCAGGTTCTCGCGCCGCCCCTCGGCGGTGTTGGGATCTTCCTCCTCGAGGTAATCGAGATAGCCGACCGCCTGGATCAAGGCCGCGATTCGATCGGCGGCCGGCATCTCGGGAGGCAGGGCGGCTAGACGGTCGAGGAGCTGGTAGAACTGCGCCAGCCGGCTCCGCGCCAGAGTGCCGAGCTCTTCGATCTCATCGAGATGAGAGCCGGCACGGCGAAGCGACAGCCCGTGCGCCCGCGCCCATCCCTGCAGGCGATCGACCGAGGTCGGCCCGATGCCGCGCTTCGGCACGTTGACGATGCGGGTGAAGCTGACGTCATCGCCTGGATTCACCAGGAGACGCAGGTAGGCGAGGATGTCCTTCACCTCCCGGCGTTCGTAGAAGGAAATACCGCCGACGAGCTCATAAGCGATGCCGTGGCGGCGGAGTGCCGCTTCGAGCGGTCGCGATTGCGCGTGAGTGCGGTAGAGGACGACCGCATCGCCGAAGTGGATGTCGCCTCGATCGACGCCGGCCGTGATCTCGCCGATGATGGCGTCGGCCTCCCGCTCCTCGTCCGCCAGGACCCAAAGATGGATCGACTCGCCCTCGATATTCTCGGTCCAGAGCTCCTTCGGCTTCCGCCCGCGATTCCGGCTCACCACCTGGTTCGCCGCTCGCAGGATGACCTTGGTCGATCGGTAGTTCTGCTCGAGCCGGATGACCTTGGCGTCCGGATAGGTCTCCTCGAACGAGAGGATGTTGCCGATATCGGCGCCGCGCCAGCCGTAGATCGATTGGTCGTCATCCCCGACCACCGCCAGATTGCGACTGCCGCTCGCCAGGAGCGAGATGAGGATGTACTGAGCGTGGTTCGTATCCTGGTACTCGTCGACGAGGACATGGCGGAAGCGCTCGGTGTAGCGGCGCAACACCTCGGGATGGCCGCGGAAGAGCCCGATCGTGCGCAAGATCAGGTCGTCGAAGTCGAAGGCGTTGGCCTCGCGGAGCCGCCGGTCGTATTCGCGATAGAGACGGGAGACTCCGTGATCGAAGGAGGTGCGGGCCGAGGCCTCGAAAGCCTCGTGATCGACGAGGTTGTCCTTGGCGCGGCTGAGCTGCGCATGGACGGCCTGCGGCCGATAATCGCGGTCGGAGAGCTCGAGGCTCTTGATACACGCTTTGATCAACGCAAGCTGGTCATAGGCGTCATAGATCGAGAAGCCGGGAGTGCGATCGACAAGCTCGGGGTGGCTACGCAGGATGCGCAAGCAGATGCCGTGGAAGGTCCCCACCCACAGTCCGGGCACGTCTCCGATCAGGGAGACGATGCGCCGCTTCATCTCGCGCGCCGCCTTGTTGGTGAAGGTGAAGGCGAGGACGTGCCGGGGATCGAGGCCCCGCGCATGCACGAGATGGGCGACCCGATGGGTGAGGACGCGGGTCTTCCCGCTTCCCGCACCGGCCAGGACCAGGAGCGGGCCGTTGCCGTGGACCACGGCCTCGCGCTGCCGGTCGTTCAGGTGATCGAGGAGGTGGCCTTCTTGAAGTTGCACGAAAGGAGTTTCACCGGGAAAGCCGGCGACTGGCAAGCACTCGATAAACCGGCCGCGGCTCGAACAGGATCCTCCATGGTCGATGCCGAGCGGGACGCCCTGCCTCAAAACTCCCAGCGCAGGTTGAAGTCGAGGTTGTACTCCTGCTCGAGATCCCGGCTCCCCTCGGTGACCCCTCTTCTCACCGCCGAGCCCTTGACGAAGAAGATCCGACTCAGCTCGTACTCGACCGAGACATCCTGCTCGGAACCGGCGGAGAACCCCTGATAGGCGCTGATGAACACATCCGGTCCGACGTAAGTCCCGGCCTGCAGTCCCAGCTTGGGCGCTTCTCCCGGCTCGCTCACCCGTTCCTCGATCGACACCGAAAGCCCCGGAATCTCGCTGAAGATGCCGCGCTCGATATCGCTGACGAAGGGGGTCATCGCGACGAGACTCGTCACCTCACCGGCGCCGCTCGGCACCAGCATCCTCCACAGGGTGGCCTGATCGAAATCGGGATCGCTCGTCAAAACCACCTGCCGGTCCGAGGCGCGGCCGGTGATGGTGGCGAAGATGCGCGCTTCGGGGACGCGGGTCTCGCCGGAGACATTGAGCTCGGGATCGATCTTGTTCGGATCGGCGAACTCGATCTCGCCGCTCGTGATGCGGAAGGTGTGACCGAAGAGGTTGTAGCGTCCGCGCACCGTCTCGAGCCTCCCGAGGAGGGCTGCTCCCGAGATGCGCTGCTCATAAACCACCTGGCCGCGGAGCTCCACCTCGAGATCGGTGTTGCGAATCCAGGCATTCTCCGGGATCTCGACGTCGAATCGTCCCACCCAGCTCGACGGCCCCGCCTGCTCAACTCCCTGTCCAACTTCGCGCAGATAATCGAGCCGATGGACGAGCACCGAACCGTCCCAGTCGGGAAGGCCGCCCGCTCGATCGCGCTTGAGCTTGATGGCGCCCGAGAGGACCGCTTCGTACTCGCCCGAAACTCCGACCGCGAATCGCTTGAGCTCGACGGTCACGTCGTAACCGGCGAGCTTCGCATCGTGTAGCGTCAGCTCGCCGCTCGCCTTCAACCGGCCCTTGTCCCCGTCGGTGGCCTCGACATTGGCGAAGCGCAGACGGTCACCGGCGAATTCCACCTGCCCGTTCAGGTGCTCGAGAATCTCCTCCCGGCCGCTCAAGCGGAGCCGCCCGTCGGAGACCGCCACCGTCCCATTGATCTTCGGAGAGGCGAATGTCCCCTCGACCTGGATCGATCCGGTGAGCGGGCCGGCGGCATCGACCACCCGATCGGTGATGAAGCGCCCCACCGCGAGATCGCTTCCGGTGAGATCGATGGCGAGCCCGAGCGGCAGCTCCTTGTCGATCGCCGGCGCCCGGATGAGGCTCAAGCGCACCGGGGTCGCCCCCCGCACCCCGACGGGCGAGTCGGCCAACTTGAGGCGAAGATCGTCGATCGAGAGCACCCCGGCGGCGAGACGCCCGTTGGCGGTGACCTCGGTCAACTCGGCCTCGCCCACGATCAGCTTCTTCGCGAGCAAGGTGATCGTTCCGTCGGGAGCATTGGGGAGACCGGTGAACGCCGCGGTCAAATCGACCGTCCCCAACAACCGATCGAGCTGGGGATGGATCCCGTGCCAGGCGGCGAGATCGAGCTCGGGCGCGCGAACGCCGAGATCGACGACCGCTCCTTCCCAGGCGGCAGGCTTGGCCAGCTCCTTGATCCCCGAGAAGCCCCTGATCGGCCGCGGGAAACGCACATCTCCCGCCACTTCGATCTTGCCGCCGCGATCGAGAACGAGCTTGGAGATGGTGATCTTCTCTTCGTGCACGCTGCCGATCAGCTCGAGATGTTGGGCGGCAAAGCGCCGAAACTGGAGCGAGTCGCCGACGGCGTGAAATTCCAGGCGCGAGGCATCGCCTCCACCCTTGGCCACCAAGCTCAGCTCGACCTTTCCCGCGAGCCCCTGGATGCCGAGCAGGGTCCCGAGGCTCGCCAGATCGACGTCGACGAGATGGGCCTCGAGGGCAGTCGCCGGGCCCCCGGGCTCCACATTTCCCGAAAGCGAAAGCGCCCCGAGAGAGCCGGTGAGATTGAGGCTGTCGATGGTCCAGATGTTGCCGCGGCGGATGATCCGCACCGGCCCCGGACTTTCCCAATGCTCCTTGCCGGCGGTGGCCTCGAGCGTCGTCAGATCGAGAACCAGGCCCTCGGGTGAGAAGGTCGCTTGTCCCGCGGCGAGAACCGCATTCGCCCCGCGCCCGGTGGCAAAGTGCTCGACATCGAGCCGGCCGCCGCGATAGGTGCCGGAGATGGCGAGACTGTCGACCGGTAAGCCGGCCACCATGCCGCTGTCCGAGATCGCATCGAAGGTGAAGCCGAAGGTGGGACGAATGACGCCGTCGCTCAGCACCACATCGGCTCGTTTGAGCTTCGCGGCGCCGATCGCCAGCGAATCGAAGGCCCCTTCGGCGGCGAAGCCCGGGGCCTTCACCGGACCGGCGAGCCGAAGGGTGAGCTTGCCCTTCCCTCCGAACCGGCGTTCGCCGAGCATTCCGCCGAGAGCGAGAAGATCGCTGATATCGAGCTCCTGTTCGAGCGCGAGATCGCCGCGCGGATCGATCCTCCCCAAGCCGGCGACCTCGGCGCCCCGGGTGGTGATCTGATACGAATCGAGGCGGATGCGCTGGTTGGTCTCGAGGGCGCCGCGAAAGCGACCGGGAGAGGCGACGAAGCCACGCACCACCCCGCGGCTCACCACCAGGTCGAACGCGCGCTCCCGCCCCGCCGCGCCGCGCACCTGGGGTCCGATGTTCAGAATGCCGCTCAGCGTCCCTTTCGGCATCCAGGACTGATCGCGAAGCACCGGGAAGTCGCGAAGATCGACCGACTGGAATCCGAGCCTGCCCCGCGATTCACCTTGCCGCGGGCCGAGCCCCACTCGCCCCGAGCCCTCGAACGGCACGCCGTTCAAGGCAAGGGAGAGATCCTCGATCTCGATCATCTGGTCGCTCACTCGCCCGCGCGCGCGCAGGGTGTCGATGCGATCCTTGCCGACGAGAGCGCTCAGGGCCACCCCGAGCTCGAGGTTCCTCCATTGCCCTTCGATCTCGGCGGTGCCCCGCACCCATCCTTCGCGCCCGAGCAAGGTGGCGCCGGCGACCGATTGCGCGTCGGCGAGATTCACTGGATCGAGGGTGATCTCCAGGCGAGCGCCCCGCGTTCCTTGGAGCGCGCCGGTCAGGATCACGCGAGTGCGTCCGCTTGCCAGGCTCAATCCATCGAGGCGGATGGAGTCGCCGCGGGCAGTCACGTGTCCGGCGATCAGGAGCTCGGGATGCTGGGCGACTCGCATCGCCATCGAATCGATCACTACCCCCGCCTGCCCCTCTCCGATCCCCAGGCGTCCGGACATCGATAGCCGTGCCTCGAGGGTGTCGACATTGACGACCGCACGGTCGATGAGCAGGCGAT
>JBIOUT010000197.1:0-3206 GCA_044867365.1 Candidatus Eiseniibacteriota bacterium
ATCCGACCGCGGTCGCCGGGTTCGCCACCGACGCTCCCTTCGCCGCCGATTTCGGCCCGGTCGTTCTCGCCGGCCCCGGATCGATTCTCGACGCCCACACCGCCGAGGAGCACATCACCTTCGAGCAGCTTGCCGCGGGCGCCGACCTCTATGCGGATCTTGCGCGCCACATCCTTGACGGAGCGGAGATCACCCCACCTCAGCCCTGAGGGCGCCGGGCGCGGATCGCGACCCGATCTCGGAAACGGTAAACGCACTCCACGTATTGAAAGCTCGCGCCTACGACTTCGGCGGTGAGCTCCGGCATGTGAAGCCGGCGCACCGGATCGCCGGAGGAACCCAGGTCCCACGGAGCGGCGAGGGTTTCGATCGCAAGCATCGAGCCCCCGGGGCGAAGAAGGCTCAGGGTGTCGGTGAGCGCCTTGCGAAGCCAGGCAAGACCATTGGCGAGCGTGCCGCCACGAAGCCCCATGATCGGCATGAAGACGCTGCCCACGGTCACGATCGTGGCCACGCCTCGAGGGAGCGTTGCATCCTCTCCCAATCCGGCGCTCACCGTCTCGATCTTGGCTTTGGGCAAGGCCTCGGTGAGGCGTCCAAGAGCGCGCTCGAGCTTGTCGCGATTGGGCTCGATGAGGGTCACCCTTCCCAAGTGCGGGTAATGGCGAGCGATGAGCACCGCCAACTTCCCGGTTCCGGCGCCGACATCGACGAGATGATCCTCACGGTCGAGCGGCGGGAGCGCGATCACCGTCTCTCGATAATGCTCGGGCTCGCGCTCGGGGCCGGCGGTCCAGGTCGTGTCGTGGAGGTCGTACCAGTCGGGATGCTCCCAGGGGGCGCCCGACGACTTCAGCCGATCCTTACTCTTCTCACCGCTTCGACGTGCAACCTTGCGTCTGGTCATAGGCGGCGGAGCTTCGCCCGGACTTCCCGTGCGTCCTTCGCCTGGGGCTCGAGCTCGAGGTAGCGCTCGAGCTCGGTTCGCGCCTTGTCGCGCTCGCCGAGATCGGCGTAGGCGAATCCGAGATCTCGATGCGCCGGCGCATAAGCGGCATCGGCGACCACCGCCCGCTCGAGGAAGGCGACTGCCGATTCGATTCCCGCCTGGCCCTCGGCCAGCTTTCGCTCCACTTGCGCCCGCAGCGTCAAGCTCTCCGCGTCCTCGACCACCTTGAGGATGCGGTCGAGATCGCGGCGGGCAGGCTTCCATTGCCCCTTGCCCACTTCGGCGCCGGCGTTCGCCCGCACCACTTTCCAGGTGTGGCGAACAAAGGCGTCGCCGTCGTGGGTATAGGACGCCGCCGCTTCGTCCCGATAATAGGTGGCGATCTCGCGATCGAGATTGTGCTCGCGCTGGGATGCGGTCGAGTGGTTGCCGTAGAAGAAGTTTCCGACCTCCGACCCGTCGCCGTGCTCCTCGCGGAAGATCTGCCACACGCGCGGCCCCTGATTGGGGTCGTAACCGCGGGAGGTCATGTAGCGCAAGCCGACGATATCGGCCTCGTCCTCGTGGTTGCGGCTATAGCCGTTGAAGATTGCGCTCTCCCCGAGCGAGATGCCGTTGATCGCCAGCCGCTTGAGCGCAGCACTCCCCACCGTCTGATCCACCGCCACTGCCCCGGCGAGCGCCGCCACCTGCAGGAGCGAGAACTTGGTCTTTTGCTTCATCGTCCGGTAATAGTGCTTCTGAGTCACATGAGCGATCTCGTGCCCGAGCACCGTCGCCAGCTGCGCTTCGTTCTCCATCCGGGAGATGAGCCCCGAATGCACATAGATCGAGCCGTCGGGGAGGGCGAAGGCATTGAGGGTGGGATCGACGATGACTTTGAAATTGAAATCGTACTCGTCGCGATGGATGTAGTCGGGAAGCAGGCTCTTACCGACCTGGGTGACGTAGCTCTCGACGTCGGTATCATCGATAAAGGTGAGTTCCTTCTCGATCTCCTCTTTGGCCTTGTCGGTGTCCTCGAGAATCCTCTCCTCGAGGTCGTCACGGTGGCGGAAACGCACCTTGACTTCCGAAGCATGGATCAGGAGATCGTCGGTGCGGGTGCCCTTGACCTCGACCAGATCCCCGCGCTGCAGGGCGGAGGCGGCGAGCCCGCGATCCTCGTCCTTGATCGCGGTATTGCGATCGAGATGCACCTCGCGCTTGAGGATGATCAGGCGTTCGGGCTCGATGGTTTCGAGATGGCCGTAGAAATCGATCTCCTCCCGGGGCGGAGTGCGGACCTCGATCCGCTCGGCGCGAAACCGGCCGGCCTCGGCGAGGGGCTGGGCGTCGATCTTCACTTCCCACCCGGGGAGGATCGCGGCCGGGTCGATGGCTCCCGCATCCCGCCGCTCGCTCCGAACGCCGGGCGCGTACTCCACCAGATTGCCCTCGATGTCGAGGACTCCTGCCGAGTTCTTCGTCACCAGCCCTTCGATCTTCACGCGGTCGGCGCCCGACGCGGCAGTGGCGCTGAAGAGGATACCGAGGGCAAAGAGGACGAGTGGGATCTTCATGGAACGAATCATGCGAGCCATCCTCCGTGCACGGGCTGGGGCCTTTGACCCTGGAACTTGCTCCAACCCCGCGGGCGGACGATTATCGCCGGCAGAATTGAGCCCGACAAGGCCGCCGGAGCCATTGACCGCGGATCTTCTCGCCCGCATAATGGGTAATTCACGACGAAAGGAGGGGATGCTCGTTCGATGGAAGAGCTCATGTCGCAGGAGGAAGCGCGGAAGAAGGCTGCCAAGGTGCGCTTCAAGGCCCTGGTGGATCCCGACGGCTGCTTCGGCACCGCTTGCCAGTATTGCATCTACGCGTGTCCCGTCGAGGGCTGCATCACGATGGAGCCGGAGCCCGACGGCTTCAACGAGGTCGCGGTTGTCCACTGGGATCTCTGCATCGGTTGCCGGCAATGCCTCCGCCGCTCTTTCGACGACACCGGCTGCCCCTACGACACGATCGAGATGGTCAACGTCAAGGAGTTGGCGGCCAAGGCGAGTTAGCTTCCAGTCGCATCTCCGGGCGAGACCATGACATCTCACCCGCTCCTACGATTGCTTCTCCTCCCCCTCCCCCCTGTCCCCCTTGGATCTCTCCCCCTGTGCTCCCTCCTCACTCGGCGCTTCCTCCTCACTCGGCCGCTCCTCGCGTTCCCACTGCCTGAGCCGGCGGCGCGCCCGCACCCGGCGAAGGGCGAAGCCGACGA
>JBIOUT010000198.1:0-2624 GCA_044867365.1 Candidatus Eiseniibacteriota bacterium
AATGACGCCGTTTTGCAGGTCCGCCCTGCTCCGCTCGACGACCGCCCCGAGCTCCGGCCACGCGGGAGTGGTGAGCGACGCGTGAAACATCTCGTGATAGATCTGCCGCCACTCCTCGAGAGACAAGGGCTTCGATCCCGGGGACCCATCGTGCTCCTCGATGCGCGAGAGCGCCAGGACGCGGTCGTAGAGGATCCCGCTCTCGATGCGATCGGCGGGAAGATCGCTCAGGAACTGGGCAAGCTGGGGACTGACGCCGCGCCCGGCCGCCCCGCGGGTAACCAAGACCAGGGCGGCAAGAATGGCCGATGAGCAGAGGAAGGCTCGAATCCGTGACCCCATGGCACCCCCGTATTTACCGATTTCTCGGAATCCGCTGGCTTCGGCTTCCAGGTTGCCGAAGGTGTCCGGCCCCGGATGCCGAGCCTCGACATCCGGCTCGAGTAGTTTACCGCGGAAGCACATCTGCGGCACATCTCGTGCACACGGCCTCATCGTGGCCCGGGATCCTGCGATCAGGGGAACCCATCACCACGCACCGGATGACCACAGCTCATCCTACGCACCACCTCAGGATCCCCGGGCCAACGACTTGAGCCGCAGCAGGATCGGTCCGGCGGGCGAGGCAGCTCCAGGTTCGTCCGCCGGGCCGTGCGCGTACCAAGGCGGGGTGGATAAGGGCCGCAATTCCCTGAAGTTCTTGTAATCCCTCCAAGGTTGGTTGTAAGAAAGGTGATGGTTCTCCCCCCGAACTGCCCCTTGGTCACACCCTGCCTGTGTTGTGCTGGGCGCCAAGCCACCCTCCAGGCGCCTAACCACCCCAGCCACGAACCGGTCTCCGGTCTCCTTACCCGGGGTCATTTCAAATGAAAACCCGCATAGCCGACGCTACCCCCCCACAGGCTTTCCCCTCTCCTGCCCAGGGATCTCCGACCGATGGCGCAACCGCCGTCGGGGCCGATGGGGAATCCACGATCGACCTCCGCCGGTTCCTGCGCGCCATGCAGGCGGTGCGTGACGGGGACTTCTCCGTACGCCTTCCCGGCGTCTGGACGGGCCTCGGAGGCAAGATCGCCGACACCTTCAACGAGATCGTGAGCTCGAACGCCCGGCTCGCCGCCGAGCTCGAGCGGGTCGGCAACGCGGTGGGCAAGAAGGGCAAGACTCGACAGCGGGTCTCTTACGAGCACCGGGGCGGAACCTGGGCGGCGATGTCCACCTCGGTCAACACCCTCATCGACGACCTCCTCTGGCCGACGGCGGAGATCACCGGCGCCGTCGCCGCCGTCGCCAAGGGCGACCTGTCTCAACCCATGCGTCTCGATGTGGAGGGACGTCCGCTCGAGGGCGATTTCCTCCGCTCGGCCACCATCGTCAACACCATGGTCGGTCAGTTGAATGCCTTCGCCTCGGAGGTGACGCGGGTAGCGCGCGAGGTCGGCACCGAGGGCAAGCTCGGCGGCCAGGCCAACGTCCCCGGCGTCGCCGGCACCTGGAAGGATCTCACCGACAACGTCAACTCGATGGCGAGCAATCTGACCGGCCAGGTGCGAAACATCTCGGAGGTAACGATCGCGGTCGCCAACGGCGACCTGTCGCGCAAGATCACGGTCGATGTGCGGGGCGAGATCCTGCAGCTCAAGGAAGCCATCAACACGATGGTGGATCAGCTCCGCTCCTTCGCCTCGGAGGTGACGCGCGTGGCCCGCGAGGTGGGCACCGAAGGCAAGCTCGGCGGACAGGCCAATGTCGCCGGGGTCGCCGGCACCTGGAAGGATCTCACCGATAACGTCAACTCGATGGCCGGCAACTTGACCGCCCAGGTGCGAAACATCGCCGAGGTGGCGACCGCCATCGCCAGCGGCGATCTTTCGCGGAAGATCACGGTCGACGTGCGCGGCGAGATTCTCCAGCTCAAGGAAACCATCAACACGATGGTCGATCAGTTGAACGCCTTCGCCGCCGAGGTGACGCGGGTGGCGCGCGAGGTAGGCACCGAAGGCAAGCTCGGCGGCCAGGCCAATGTCCCCGGAGTCGCCGGCACCTGGAAGGATCTCACCGATAACGTCAACTCGATGGCCGGCAATCTCACCGCCCAGGTGCGCAACATCTCGGAGGTGACGATCGCGGTCGCCAACGGCGACCTGTCGCGCAAGATCACGGTCGATGTGCGCGGCGAGATCCTCCGTCTCAAGGAGACCATCAACACGATGGTGGATCAGCTCCGCTCCTTCGCCGCCGAGGTGACGCGAGTGGCACGCGAGGTCGGCACCGAGGGCAAGCTCGGCGGCCAGGCGCAGGTGCAGGGAGCGGCCGGCACCTGGAAAGACTTGACCGACAACGTCAACGTCATGGCCGCCAATCTCACCGATCAGGTGCGCGGCATCGTCAAGGTGGTGACCGCCGTCGCCAACGGCGATCTTCGCCAGAACCTGACCGTCGAGTCGAAGGGCGAGGTGGCCGCCCTTGCCGACACCATCAACTCGATGACCCGCACCCTCGCCATCTTCGCCGATCAGGTGACCACCGTCGCCCGCGAGGTGGGCGTCGAAGGTCGTCTAGGCGGTCAGGCCAATGTTCCAGGCGCCGCCGGCACGTGGAAGGACGTGACCGGCAACGTGAAC
>JBIOUT010000199.1:0-2053 GCA_044867365.1 Candidatus Eiseniibacteriota bacterium
ACGACGTCGTCGGCGTCATCGAGCATGCGCTCCGGACCGGGTCGCTCTCGGGAGCCGTCAACACCGTCGCGCCCTCCCCGGTCACCAATGCCGAGTTCACTCGAGCCCTGGCGCGGACCCTGTCCCGCCCGGCCTTCGCTCCCCTTCCGGTGTTCGCCGCTCGGATCGCCTTCGGGGAGATGGCCGATGCCCTGCTTCTTGCGAGCCAGCGGGTCGTCCCCCGGCGACTCCTCGACTCGGGCTACGCTTTCCGGTATACGGAGCTCTCGGGTGCTCTCGCGCATCTCCTCGGCAAGTAAGCTTTGGAAGCGAAGACCAACATCCGAGCGAAATCGTTGTGAAGGAAGAAGGGAGAAAGAAAAGGATGAGCGTGAGCGAGGAGACCGAGGCGAGCGTGCTCGATCAGGAGCTTCCCGCCGAGGAGGTCGACGACGAGCCGGAGCCTGCTCCGGCCCGCTTTGCCGGCATCATCCTCCATCCGACATCCCTTCCCGGCCGATTCGGGATCGGCGCCCTGGGCGAGGAGGCGACGCGTTTCATCGACTTTCTCGAAGCGGCAGGGCAGACGATCTGGCAAGTCATGCCCCTGGGACCGACCGGCTACGGCAATTCTCCTTATGCCGTCCGTTCATCCTTCGCCGGCAATCACCTTCTCATTTCGCAGAAGATGCTGGCCGAGGAGGAGCTCGTCACCCGCCACGAGCTCGCGCAAGTGCCGCCCTTTCCCGCCGATCGGGTCGACTTCGAGCCGGTGATCGCCTGGAAGGAGAATCTCCTACTCCACGCCTATCAGCGGTTTCGCGATCAAGGGCGTCTGAAGGAGCTCGATTCCTTCATCGAGAAACGTTCGAGCTGGCTCCCGGACTACGCCCTGTACATGGCGATCCGTCATCGGGACTCGCGGGCATGGCACGAGTGGCCGGCGCCACTCGCCAGGCGCGAGCCGCGGGCTCTCGCCGAGGCTAGGAGCGAGCTCACCGATCTCATCTCATTCCATGTCTTTCTCCAGGCGCGTTTCGCGGATCAATGGCAGAAGATCAAGGCGCGTGCTCATCAGGCCGGCATCCGGATTCTCGGCGACATCCCCATCTTCCCCGCTCACGACAGCGCCGACGTGTGGGCCAATCAAAGGATCTTCAAGCTCGACGCGAGCGGCCGGCCGCTCGTCGTCGCGGGTGTGCCGCCCGATTATTTCTCGGAGACGGGTCAGCTCTGGGGCAACCCCGTCTATCGCTGGGATGTCCTCAAGGCGGAAGGCTACCGGTGGTGGGTCGAGAGGTTTCGGCGGACCCTCGAGCTCGTGGACATCGTTCGCCTCGATCACTTCCGTGGGTTCGAGGCGAGCTGGCAAGTCGCCGCCGGGGAGAAGACGGCCATCAAGGGAAAGTGGGTCCGAGGTCCGGGCCTCGATCTCTTCCGGAAGATCGAAGCCGAGCTCGGTCGCTTGCCGATCATCGCCGAGGATCTCGGGGTAATCACCGCTCGTGTCCGCAAACTGCGTGATGACGCCGGATTCCCGGGAATGATGGTGCTCCAGTTCGCCTTCGGTGGCAATGCGCGCCATCCCTTCTTGCCGCACAACTATGCACCCAGGTGCGTTGTCTATACCGGAACCCACGACAACGACACCACCGTCGGCTGGTTCGCATCGCTCAACCCGGATGAGCGAGGGCGAGTCCGGCGCTATCTCGCCACCGACGCGAGCGACATCGCCGGTGATTTGATCCGCCTCGCCTACCAGTCGGTGGCCGAGACGGCCCTGGTGCCGATGCAGGATGTCCTCAGGCTGGGGAGCGAGGCGCGGATGAATCTGCCGGGGCGGGGGGAGGGGAACTGGAGCTGGCGCTTCCGCTGGGATCAGCTCGACGAGGGGCGGGTGAGCGGGCTCCGCGAGCTGGCGGCGACTTACGGCCGCCTGCCGCAAGCCGAATCGGCGGCTGAATCCGGGGCCTAGCCGCCTCCACCGCTGGGGTCGCGGCGCTCGCCCTTGACAATCAATAAGGCTCTGCTTATACGTAATGCATGAGCGCGGCCGTGGTCGAAGACAAGATCT
>JBIOUT010000200.1:0-2143 GCA_044867365.1 Candidatus Eiseniibacteriota bacterium
CCGCGGCGAGATGCGGGATTCTGGGCATGGTGTGTCTCCTTTTTCGCGAGCGGCCCCTCCCGGCCATGCGACCCAACGATTATAATCGATGATGATCCTGTTCGATTGGATTCCCGCAGAGCGGCGGCGCAGATTGAGCAGCAGGGATCATGATCAAGCTCTCGAGGCCTACTCTCGGCGGCGTGCGTGCGGCGAGCGGTCTCCTGATAGCCGCCGGGCTCCTCCTGCTCGGGGCGGATCGTCCTCATCTCGGCGCCGCGCGCGGATCGGAACATACCGGTGTCGTCGCCATCGATCTCCTCCTGATCGACGGGCACCCGGACACGTTGCGCCTCGTTCCCGGGGTGCGCTATCGCATTGATCAGATCGATCTCTCGGCCACCGATCGCCGCCCCGAGGACGATGGGCTCCAAGCCCTGATGACCCAATCGGTCTTCGCGCCTCTCGATTGGCGTGGACTGACGCTCGCCTTCTCGGATACCGCGCGCGGCCTCGATGGACGACCTTTCCTGCGCCAGATCTATCGTGACGCCCGCTGGATGACCGGTGCCCATCGTTTTCGGCTGACCCCACGTGACGCCGGCGGCGACCCGCTCGCGCCTGCGATCGTCCTCGAGAGCGATCCCGATCGCCGCGCCATCCCCAGCGACGACTTTCTCATCCGGCGGCCGGTCGTGATCCGGGATCATCGCGACGGTCTCTATCAGTCGGAGGCTCTTCTTCAGTTGCGGAACGGAGGGTCGACGCCGCTCGAGCCCGAGGACACTTTTGTAATGACCGCGCTCACGAGCGCTCTCGAGCTCAGCTGGGAGATTCCGGGCCCCTTCCCGCAGGGGGAGCCGGTGACCGTGATCCGCACTTCGATTCCGATCATTGCGGTCAGCGATCCGCCGTTCGCTTATGGCTTCCAATGCGAGCTCGAGCTCGTGAACCCGCCGCCGGGTGCGATTTACGCCCCGGGCGAGACCGTCGAGGTGTCGATCACCTTCCGCGACGGCGAGGGCAACCGCCTGCATCCTCCCGGCTCGCTCCCGACCTACAACCAGTTCCGGCATGGCCTGGTGAGCGGGCTTCGCTACTACGACTTCTATCCTTCTGTCCTCTTCTTCAAGGACAAGAACAAGGAAGGCGTGATGCTCTTCGCCTTCGCCGGACCGGTAGAGCGCGTTCGGCAGGTTTACTTCGAGATTCCGACCGGAGATTTCGCGAACACGCAGCAGATGGTGGCGTTCACCCGCCGCGACGGCTACGCCTGCATCTGGCAGGGAGTGCCGCCCTCGAATGTGCTCCTCGGCGGGCTCGCCAATTCGACCTTGTGGGATACGCCGATCTCCGATCGGCTCCGCTTCCGGATCCCGACTGACGTGATCGAGGGACGGTATCGGGTGATCGGCAAGGCGCGGAGGATGTATCTCGGCGAATCGAGCCTGATCACCGCGGAGGTGTTCCTCGATGTGCGCGCACACGGTGGTCAAATGGTAGGGAACGATGGGGTCGCGGGGATCGTCAAGCAGAGCGGTCCCTTTGCCGTCTGTCCGTTGCCGCGGCCGTCATTGGCGCCACCGCCGGCGGACGGCCCGGACTACGGCTCGGAGCTCGGCCCGGCCGGATTGGAGCATCGCTCGATCTCCGAACCCTGGGTGGGAAAATGCAAGGATTGCCATGATCATGGTTTCGAGCTCGGCGGCCTCCTCCACTCGAACGGGGATCCTGGAAGCTGCGCGGTGTGTCACGCCCCGCTCTCTTTCGAGCCCGACAACATGCTCGTTTATCGAGTCCACTTCCTCCATTTCTTCTCGCGCCGGTATCAGGGCGGTGCCAAGACTTGCGCCGCTTGCCACTATTCAGGAGAGAGTGTCGAGCGCGTGAGCCGGCTCGCGTGTCTCTCCTGCCACGTCACCTACCACGGTGGCGCCGACCAATACGGGAACTATCGGAGCTGCTCTTTTTCGAAGTGCCATGACGGCGCGCATAATCGGTTTTGACGCAGGCTGCCGATCGCGCCACCAGGCCTGGCAGGCGGCGATCGCGCTTTCGGCCACCTCGGCGCGGACTCGCCGCTCATTGATAAAGGAGCGGAGTGCGCGACCGGATCGCGGATGAATGCCGAGCTTGGTGACAAGCTTCTCCGGGGCCCATCCCG
>JBIOUT010000201.1:0-3073 GCA_044867365.1 Candidatus Eiseniibacteriota bacterium
GCGTCGGAGGCGAACTGACTCAACAAATCGTAGACCCCGGCGTGGTCGACGAGCGCCGCGAAGCGGTCGCTGTGGCCCAGGATCCAGGACACCAGGTAGCCGCCGTAGGAGCCACCCGCCGCCGCCAGGCGCCGCTCGTCGAGGAAGCCCTCGGCGAGCAGAGCATCGGTCGCCGCCATCACGTCCGCGAATGGCTTGTCGCCGTGCGCTCCCACGATCGACTCGGCGAACGCCTGGCCGTAGCCCGTCGAGCCGTGGAAGTTGACCATCGCCACCACGTAGCCCGGCGCCGCAAAAAGTTGCGCATTCCAGCGAAAATGGAACTGGTCGCCGGCGATGCCGTGCGGGCCGCCATGGATGCCATGAACGAGAGGCCACTTCCGTCGCGGGTCGAACCCCGGCGGAGTGACGACGAACATCTGGATTTGCCTCCCTCCGGCGCCGGTGAACTCGATCTCGTGCGTCTCGCCGATGTCGAGCCCCGCCAGGCGCTCGTCATTCACATGGGTGATCGGACGAAGCTCATCCCCGCCAATCGACGAGATCCACACCTCGGGCGGCCGGCTCAAATCATCGCGGGTGAAGGCCAGTCGCTTGCTTCCCACCCAGACCGGCCGGCCGATGTCACCGCCGCGCACCCGCAGAGTGGGCTCGACCCCGCCGCCTTTCGCCGCGGCCCGCGCCGCCTCCTCGTGGTCGATGGTGTAGAGGTTCACTCGCCCGCGGTCCTCGGCGAGAAGGGCGACGGTGCTGCCCTCCGGCGCCGGAATCCAGTCGCTCGCCGAGCGATCCCATGACTCAGTGAGAACCTCGTTCTTTCCGGTCCTCCGATCGTGGCGGACGAGCCGCACCCGGTCGGCATAGAAATCCACTTCCCGCTGCAACCCATAGATGATGTAACGGCCGTCGGCGGTGTAGCGCGGCCGCATGTCGTCCGCCGGGTTGTCGGTGGTCAGGTTCTTGAGCGGTCCGCCGGCGGCTGGGACGGTGTAGATGTCGTAGTTGATGGTGGAATACGGTGGCTCGCTCGAATTGGCGGCGAAGGCGATCTCGCCCCCGTCGGGGGAGATGTCGTAGCCGCCGGACGGCTCCATGAGATCGAACCAGCGTCGCGACTCGGGCATCAGATCTCGGAGCTCGCGGGTCTCCAGGTCGAGTACGAACAGGTGATGAACCTCGCCGCCGGTGAGCCAGCGGTCCCAGTAGCGGTAGACGCGATCCTCCGTCACCCGCGCCTTGACCGGATCCTTCTCCCGGCGGTCGAGGAGTTCGCGCGTCGCCTGGGGGGCCGGAGCCTCGGCCAGCACCTGGGCGGCGAAGGCGATTCTCTTGCCGTCCGGGAACCAGCGGGGGTCGCACACCCCGAGCGGGAGGTCGGTGAGGCGCTCGCTCTCGCCACCGTCGAGAGGCATGACATGGAGCTGACCCTTCTCCTTCCCCTGCCTGCGGACGAAGGCGAGGCGGCGGCCGTCGGGGCTCACTGCCGGCTCGGTGCTCGTCGAGTCGGCGGCGGTGAGCGGATGAGGCGCGCCACCGGGAGCAAGGGGGTAGAGCCAGAGCCGGGTGAACCCCTCGTTCTTCGTCATGTCGTAATGGGTCACCGGCACAATGAGAGCTCTCGCGTCGGGGAGGGCGACCGGAGCGCCGACGCGCCCCATGGCCCACAGATCCTCGACGGTCATCGGCCGGCGGCCGCCTGGGGCTTCTCGGGGAGCGGCCGCGCCGCCCGCTCGCCGTTCGGTGGTCGAATCGAGGACCCCCGATGCGGAGCCGCCGGACAAGTCCGGGGCGTCGGTGAAGGAGGATTGGGCTTCCCGTTCTGGAGAGCGATCAGGCGAGTCGGACATCGGGAACCTCGCGAATGGGTTGTGGGAAGGAGAGGGGACGAATCGCCCCGAGACGAGCCTCCGCAGCCGGAGCGGCGGTGCCGCGGTCATGCTAGCCGAAACCCGGTTTTCCCGCCATGCAGTCGCTCGAGCCGAGCAGGGCCGGCCGACGCCGCCGACGCTCTCCCACTCGGCGGCGCCCTCCCTGTCGCCGCCCACCGCGCCCTCCCGGACGCAGTCCGCCCGGTCGCCACCTCAGGCCCACGAATCGATTGATCTTCTTGACGGTCCAAAGATCATGTAAGCTGCCCGCCCCGAAAGCGGCACGGCGCCGGGCTCGGCCGCGGCGCCCTTCTCGACCCTGGAGCGACCCTTCGGCGCTCCGCGACCGGAGTCTTCCGTCATGCGCGCATCTCCCTTGCTTCTCCCGCCGGACACGACCCGCGATGAGTTGGGTCTCCGTTACCGTCCTCTTCCCCATCGCACGGTGCTCGTCTACGAGCCCGCAGCGGCGAGGCAGCCCTCACAATGATCGAACACGCCATCCCCCACGCGGCGCGACCTCGCTCGCGCACCAAGCCCCTTCACGTCCTCTACGCTTGCAATCTCCGCCCGGTGAACACCGACGACGAGCGCTACTTCGAATGGGAAGATCCGAACGACGCGCGCGCGGTAATGGATGCAATGCGCGCCGCCGGATGCGTCGTCGAGCCCTACCAGGTCACATCCAACATCGCCCGTGATCTCGGCCGCTTGCGGCGGGACTTCGACATCGTGTTCAACAATGTCGAAACCGTTCCCGGACTCGACCTCGGCCCCGCCAGTCGCGAATCGATCGTCCCCTTCTATTGTGCAAGCCTCGGCATCCCATTCACCGGCTCGACCTTCCAGACGCTCCTGGTCGCCATGGACAAGCGACTGACCAAGGCGGTGGCCCAGGTCAGCGGAGTTCCCACACCCCGCACCTTCAACGACACCAACATCACCCTCGCCCGCATGCGCTATCCGTGCATCGTCAAGCCGGCAGCCGAGGGTTCGAGCATGGGGATCGACGATCGCTCGGTGGCCACGAATCGGCAGGAGCTGGTGGAGGCGATCGACCGCGTCCAGACCCACTATGGCGATGCGTGGCTTGTCGAGGAGTTTGTCGCCGGGCCCGAGCTGGCGATGGGGGTCATCGGCAATCACGTCCTCGATCCGGTCGGAGTCGACCTCAGCACCATGCCCGGCAACCCGCGGGTTCGGAG
>JBIOUT010000202.1:0-9486 GCA_044867365.1 Candidatus Eiseniibacteriota bacterium
CTTCGCCAGGAGGACGGGAATGGCGATCAGCCCCTTGCCCCATCGCACCGGATTCGGTGAAGCCATGCCCTTGATCGCCTCGAGCTGCGGCTTCAGCATGCTCGATCGCCAGCCCGGCCGGTTGTCGCCGAGCACGATCAGATTGAGGGTATCGGCGACGAAGCCGTCGCGCAGCCGTCCGAGAAAGCGAATGCTCGAGTCGGCGGTGCCGGTGGAGAAGCCGATCAGGGTGTCGGCGAAGGGGGCGTGCCAGAAGGCCGGACTGGGACCCGAGGGCTCCTCACCCGTGGCCGGGACCTTGACCGGGGCGGGAGCGACCGGTTCACGCGGCTTCAGATACCCATTGGTGGCGCATGCCACCCCGAGGAGAGAAGCGGCCGCATACAACCACAGACGTCGGGTTCCATCTCCCACGCGGCGAATCATCCGTGGCGCACGCGCGTGACGTGCCATGAGACGCCTTCCCTCTCGATCTCTACGACGGCTGGACGCGCCTTCAGCCCGTCGATGGAGAACACGAGCCTCACTCGCTTCGCGCCGTTGTCGAGTCGATCGAGCCCCAACGACGGGCTCTCGAGCCTAATCTCCCTGAGCTCGCGGGATCCCTCGAGGGATTCGATTCGAACCTCGTAGGCTCGCTCCTCTTCGAGCCCCCGATCCACGCCCAGGTCATGAAAACGCAGCTCCCCTTCCTCGATCTCGAAGAAGTCGAGAGGCGCCACCCGTGCGAACCAGTAGCGAGCCACCTCGTCCCGGCGCTGAACGAGAGCTTTGTGGAGGAAGGCAACGGCTCTCGGATCCTCGTAGTTCGCCGCCTCAAGGGCGGCGTCGATCTGCGGGTCCGAGAAGGAGGCGACGATCTTGGCTCCCCAGTAGGCGTCGGACGCGGTGCATTCGATGAAGGCCGGATTGGGGATGATGGTCTTGAAGCGGCCTGGATCGAAATCGGCGGCGAAATTGCCCACGGAAGGAATCCCTGTCTCCTGCTTGGCTCGCCGCCAGGGCTCCTCGATGAACCCCAGGGTGACTAGACGCCGGAGCATCCATCCTGGATCGAACCCGTACTCGTAGCCGGTCGGGAGCTTCTTGGCGCCCGCAGCGGCGGCTCCGAGAGTCGCGTTGAAATCGAGGAGATAGCGCCTCGCCACCCCCAAGGAATCTTCGCTCTCGAACATCTCGAGCGATTGCTGGTCTTTCATGTCCCAGTGATTGAGCCAGGAAGCGATGACATAGAGTCCTCGGAGCTCGCGGCGATCACGATGAGTATACCAGTCGTTCGGATCGTCTTTGCGACGGCGGCTCATGTCGAGATGTCCAATCGGCTTGCCGCTGGCGAAGAGACTCGCCAGCGCATAGAAACGGCCATCGTCCCCTCGATGACCACGGGCGAGAAGATCATCGAGATCGCTCTCGGTAAAGGGCGGGTCGCCGTCTTTCCCCTTCACCAGATCCGAATCCAGGTAGAGCTCTTCGCGCTTGAAGGTCAGGGCGACCTCGTGCGGGACATTGTAGCCGGCGGCAAAGAGGAGGCGGCCGTTGACGATGCCGGAACCGGAAGCGGCCTGCGGATAGCCGGGAGCATCGAGCTTCACCAGCCAGCGATGGCCGGCGGAGTCCTTGATCTGGAATCCGGGGTTCATGCCCTCTTTCTTCACCCCTGTGATCTTCCAGGGAGTCGCCGGGCGGAGATCATCCTCGGGACCGCGCCGAATTTGGTCGATAGAGACCGCCATGAAGTGGTTGCGGTTCGAGAACCAGGTGGAGTTGGGCACCTCGTCGAAATCGTTGACGTTGACGGCTCGGTGCTCGGTATCGATGCCGGCGCGATCGAGAAGCCAGAGAATTCCGCCGGGGGCGTCGAGGAGCTCGGCAATGGGCTCGACGAATCCGTAGCGGACGTAATAGGAGAATATGTTCGCCTCGTGCACGCTGGGCTTGGAGATTGGAGGATAGCCGTCATGGTCGACGAGGGTCGAGGAATCGATGGCGCGGGAATTCGACGCCACGTCAACCGATGCTCCCGATCCGGCGCCTGATCCGGCTCTCGACCGCGGCGCGCCCAGAGCGGCGGCCGGAAGAACGAGCAGGAGGACCAGTGCTCGCAGGGCGCGCCGGATCTCCCCTCTCCCAGTGCGAGGGAGCTCAGAAGATGAGACCGAAGGTGAGGTCGGTCTGGGTTCCTTCGTTTCCATGAGCCACATCCAGGCGATAGATGAATGGCGGGGTCACATTCAACCGCAAGCCGCCGCCATACGAGCCGTGTCCCTCATCGAGCCGGAATCGATCGGCCGACGGGGCCACCCAACCCCACTGTCCGACGCCCATCGCCCAAAGTCGGCGTTCCCAAAGCTGCCAGCGATACTCGACCTGAGCGAGAGCGAGCTCCCGATCCCGGAAGCGGCCGGATTCGAAGGCGAGAAATCGCGTCTCGCCGGCGGACTGCGGCAGACGGTAGAAAGGCACCGGGTCTGAACCGCCGCTCGGCCGCACTCCTGCGTGCAAGGCCCGCAGCACCAGAACTCGCCGCTCGGCAAACACCGGCGCATAGGCCCGGGCCTCCCCTTTCCACTCGACATAATCGAGATTCGCATTCCCGTCGCTGCGCACGTTTCGGATCTCGAGGCCGCCCTCGACCCCTCTCACCGGCTCGGTGGGGCGATCGACGGCGCCCAGAACTGCGCTCGCTCCATAGGAGAAGACGCGGGTGCTCCGATCCCGGAACGGCGCCTCATCCTCGGTAAAGACTTGAGTGACCCCCGGGCCTCCTCGTCCCGGTCGAACCGAAATGTTGGAGACGCCGCCGATGAGGCCGAGGGTGAGAAACCGGTGGGCGCGCAGACGCACGTAGACATCCCCTCGCCCCTCTTCAGCGAGGTAGGCCGCTCTCCGGTCGCGATCCGCCGTTCCGCCGATCCCGAAGGTGCGGAGATTAGGCCGGAAGGTGTATTCGGCGAGGGTGCCCAACCCGAGGGGAGCGGAGAGCGGGCTCACTTCGGCCTGGATGCCCGCCCGCCGATGATCGTTGAGCGACCAGCTCAAGTGAAGACCGCCTTGCCTTCCCTCCCGAGCGCCCTGGCTCTCACCATCACCGATTCCCGCGTTGCGGTCCGTCGGCCCCGCCGGCATCGGATCGCCGAGCGCCAATGGCGCTCCATTGGCTCCAACGGGTGAGCGCACGGCAAGCGGAACCGGCCCGCCGTTCCGGCGCACCGGGCCTCGTTCATTGGTGAGGATGAGTATCCCGAGCTCGTGTCGGGCTTGCTCGGCGTCACTCCAGAACGGGAGCAGCCGGAAGGCCCCGCGCGACTGCTCGCCCCGCTGCATGCGGGCGGGTCCAGCGAGGCGCGCCGCGTACTCGCCGCCCCTCACCACGATGTGCAGGGGCAAAGCGATTGCACGGAAGGGAAGGCGAACGACCGATTCGAGGCGGGGCGGACGATCGGGTGCGGCGACCCGCGGTCCCCGACCGGCGGGATCGGTCGTATCCGCTACCGACGAATAATACGGAGCGACCCAGGTCGAGTCCCCGAACCGGACGCGATCGTGCATCGCGGGGGTGCCCGCACCGGGCTTCCCTTGCGCGTCCGCAGCGTGTAGCTCGAGCGCGAAGGATATGAAAACGGCCGCCACCGCCGATATCACTCGCATAATGGCGGCGCCATCACGGCGAAGGACGCGCATGGCCTCGATAGGCTGCAAGTACTGTGCCCTACGCAATCGACCTGAATACTAAGACTTAGCGTGGTCGCGCGGAAATCCTTGCGGGAATCTTGAACTTCTTACATCCGCGGCTGTGCGAGGCAGGGCAACGCCTACACCTGTTGGCTCATTCGCTTTCCAACGCCATCGCCTGCATCTGCGAGACAAAATCGGAACGAAAGATTGCCTCGACCCTTCGTTTCGCCGACCGGTTACCATCCACCCGTGCGGCAAGCCTTCCAACGCTTCTTCACCGGCTCTTTTGCCGAGCGCGGAGGACAGTCCGTCTTCCGCGACAGCGACCGACTCTCGGTCGCACTCATGGGGACCCTCATCGGTCTCTTGCTCGGGGCCTATACGGTCGCCAAGGTGCTCCGAGACTCGCTCTTCATCACCGAATTCGGCGCATCGGCGCTCCCCTATGGCTACATTGCCGTGGCCATCGCTTCCGCTTTCTTCGCCTGGCTCGATCCGATCTTGTCTCGATGGCTGAGTGGCAGCGGGAGATTCGCGCTCGCCATCGCGGTGAGCACCGCCGCCGCCTTCATGTTCCCGCGGGAACGATCGTGGTTCCCGGCGGCGTTCTACGTATGGACGGGGAGCCAGCTGATGATGCTGATCCCTCATTTCTGGCTTCTCGCCCTCGAAATGTGGGACAGCCGCCGGGCGCGCGCCGTCTTTCCGGTCCTGAGCGGATTCGGCCTCGCCGGAGGGTTGCTGGGCGGTACGGTCAGTAACCTGGCGACGCCCAGACTGGGAGTCCATGGGCTCCTATGGATCCTGGTCGCCCTTCTCCTCCTTGCCTCCGTCATTCACGGCAGTCTCCTCGACCGCCGGGTTCGCAAGCGGGCGATGGCTCCGGTCGGCACCGAGTCGCGGGTCCGACTCATCATCGGCTCGCCATTTCTGCGCTATCTCGTGGCCGCCATCATCCTCTCGGTCGTCGTCGCCACCCTGATCGACTTCCAGTTCAAGTATGTGGCGCAGAAGGCCTATCCCCAGCGGGACGACCTCACTCGCTTCCTCGGCGCCTTCCATGCCGGGCTCAACGGCATCGCCATGCTCGCCCAATTCGGAGCGGCGGGCTGGCTCTTGCGCAGGGTTACTCTGGGAGCTTCGGCCGGCATCCAGACCGGCTCCGTTCTCGCTTTCTCATTCCTCTCGTTCGTTTCCCCGGCATCGGGGATCTTGCTCGCCATGCGCTGGGTACAGGGCGTCGTCTTCCAGACCATCGGGAAGTCTTCGACCGAGATCTACTACCAGGCGGTACGCCCTCCCGATCGGCGCCGCATCAAGCCGGCGCTCGATGTCATGGGAGAGCGCTCGGCCGATGCGTTCGTCGGCGTGCTTCTCGTCGCCTTGCTCGGGTTCGCGGGAGTGAACCTCAAGCTCCTGGCGGTCGTAACCGCGGCATTCGCTCTGTTCTGGCTGTTCACGCTCTTGCGTCTCCAGAGAAAATACACCGAGGCCTTTCATGATTCGCTGGCCAGGAGATGGATCGAGCCTGATCTGGCGGCGCTGATGTTGCGCGACCGGGGGGCGCGCCGCTCCCTTGTCGATGCGCTGCAAGGAGGCGACGAGGAGCTCATCACCCTCGCCCTCGAGTTTTGCCAGGAAGCCGGTTACCGGCAAGCAAACGCATCGATCCGGGCTCATCTCCGCCATCCATCGGCTCGAGTGCGAACGGCGGCGGTCCGTGCGATGCAGGCGCTCGGCATCTCCGATCCCGACGATCTCGTCCCTTCCTTCTTGACTGCGGATGACGAGCCAATGCGGCGTGCCGCCCTCGACTATCTCATCACCCGGCGACCGGACGCGCGCAACATCGCCCGGCAGATGCTCGAGGGAGACGATCCGGTCCTTCGCGAGTGGACGCTCGACCTCCTGGCGACTCGGCGCAGCCTTGCCGCTGATCTCATCACCGCGGAGTGGATCGATCGACTTCTCGCCTCCCTACGACCGGAGGATCGGGTGGCCGGCACTGGCGCTCTGGCCTTCTTGCCGCCCGCAGAAGCGGTCAAGCGCCTGCTTCCTCAACTCCGAACCGGCGATCTGGAGGTCAAGAGAGCGGGAGTGCGCTCGGCCGCGACCCTCCAGGCGACCACCGGCGCGAGCGGCGCGGACCTTAGTGAAGAGATCATTTCCTTTCTCGGCGATCCGGATCTGAGCTTCGCAGCGGTCCGGGCGATCGCCGCCGCCGGCAACCGCGCGGTGCCGAGGCTCGAGCAGCTCATTGGAGTGAGGGAGCCCGCGGTGCAGGGGGCTGCCGCCCACGCCCTCGCGCTCATCGGCTCGCGAGCGGCCCGAGACGCCCTGGTGGGACTCACTCGTCGCGACGACCCGGCGCTCCGCCATGTCGCGCTTCGCAACTTGAACCGGATCCGGCTCGCCACCGGCCAGCGGGTACTCGACCGGACCTACGCCCATCGGCTCTTCCTGCGCGAGCTCGGCGACTATCGGCGGAGTCGCGGGCGAGCCATGGTGCTGGGCATGGAACGCACCCCTGAGCTCCGCTTGCTCGCCGAATCCTTCGCCGAGTCCGCCGAACGGGCGCTCGAGCGCGCCTGTCGCGCCATCGGCTGCTGGTACGAAGTGAGGCCGCTCGAGGGTGTGTATTATCGCTTGCGGGCGGAGGAGAGTGACGCCTCTGCACTCGAGTACCTGGGTGAAATCCTGCCCCGCCGGGAGTTCCGTATCGTCCGCCACTTGTTCGAAGAACGACAGGCGAAGCCGGCGGTCGCAACCGCGGGTGACGGCGACTCGAGAACGGGCCTCGACCCCATTATCGATGCCATCGAACGGGCATGGGAGGGAGGAGACGCCTGGCTCCGCGCCTGCGCGGTGCGGGCTGCCCGGGCGACCCCCGGGTTCGATCTCGAAATCTTCCGCCGCGCCGCTGAAAGAGCCGGGGGCGAGGATCCCATGGTGCAAGCGGAGCTGGCGAATCTGGCTGCAGAGCAGAGGTGGCGGATTGCTGATTCGGCAAGGAGGGCCTGATGCTCACCCCGGTCGAACGGGTGATGATCCTCAAGAACATCGACCTTCTCGCCAATGTCGGGCCGCGTCTTCTGGTCCCTCTGGCCGAGATCACTCGCGAGCAGGAAATCTGGAAGGGCCAGACGATCTACGAGGAGCGCGATCCCGCCGATGCCCTCTATGTGGTAGTCGAAGGCAGAGTTGAGCTCGCGACCGGCGATCGCGTGTTATCGGAGGTGGGACCGGGCCAGGCATTTGGCACCTGGTCACTCATCGACGATTCGGAACGGGGACAGCGTGCGGCCTGCCTCGAAGATGGATTCGTCCTGACTCTTCTCCGTGAGGACTTCTACGAAGTCGCGGCGCACGACCTCACGCTTCTCCGTGAGCTCTTAAGACTCCTGGCGCGGCGCTTGCGAAAACTGGTCGAGGAGCGACCCGAGGAAGCCCATGTCGAAGAGGAAGGAATCGATGATCGGAGTAGCGGGGCGGGGCTGATCGACGTCGAAGCCGAAGAGCCGGGGGGCGCGGTTCAAGCAGGCCAGGGGGCGACGCTCGAGGCGGCGGTGCTCGACAAGTCGCCCGTGGACAAAGCTTCGGCAGACAAGACTCCCAATCCTCCGGGGGTCGGTCTGAGAACGACCGAGCAAGATCCGGGAAAGCAGCCTCCGGAACCTTAGATACGGGAAGCCATCGTCATCGGCCCTTCCGGTGTCCCTTCTTCTTGTGCTGCTTCAATACCGTCCGGGCCGCCACTTCCTTGGCTCGCTTGCCGTAGCGACCCGATTTCGACGCGTCTTCGAGAATGTGCTCGTACTGGCGCTGTTCCTTCTCCCCGACCCCGGCCACATGCTTCTTCCCGCTCGTTGTCTTCGGGGTCCGCTTCTTTCGGGTTCCCCCCGTCTTCTTGCTAGCCATCTCCCCACCTCAATGCGCCGATCCGAAACGGCGATTCACTCCGGCATCGGCATATAGCTGGAGTGCGGGGGGCTCGCTGAGCGCCTCATTTGCTCCCTCATCCTTTCGATCTCCGCCTTGAGACGCTCCATCTCCGTACCGAGCTCGCTGCGCCCGCTCTCCAACCGATCCTCGGCCAAGCGGAGGACCTCTTTCTCTTCCTTCCCGATGTGCTCCTCCACCCTGTCCCGCAGCTCCGAGAACTTGGCTTCGAATGCATCGTCCATGACCGACACTCCATCGAGCTCGAAGATCAGATCTTCGATCTCTCGTTGCTCACCGAGGCTCTCGAGCAGCACGTCATGCTCCTCACCCTCAACCGCCCAGTCCAGGGCCGGGTAGAAGATCTGCTCCTCGACCTCAAAATGGATCTTCAGGTCTTCGATGATCCGGTCGGCAAGCTCTTGCTTCTTCTCCCCAGCATGGTCGCCCGCCGACTCGTATTGCCTGAACAGACCCCTCAGGTCCTGGTGTGCAGTCTTGAGCAATCGGATGGCGTCCATCAGCCCTTCTCCTTAAGGTGTCTACTGCCTTCTCCTTGCCGGCCATGAACCATAGCTACCGCGGAGCAATTTCTGAGCCACAATGCACGCCTTCGCCTGCGGTTTAGAGGGACTTCAAGGAGCGTGGTTGTGGCCTGACGGGGTAAGAAATGGGAATGCCGTTGCGCAGGATTACACTCGAAGCTCGAATCTGAGCCTCGAATCAGCTCTTGGCCAGTCGCTCGGCCCAGGCGCCGCGTGCGGCGGCAACGACCGCTTTCATCCGCCCGCGATCGATCGCGGCCTCGAGGTCATCGCCTCTCTTAAGGGCGGTGCCGACAATGGCGCCGTCGGCGAGCGGCAGGAGCTCCGCGGCATTGGCCGGGGTGAGACCGCTGCCAACGAGAAGTGGAGTCCCAGGACAGGCAGCGCGCACGGTCTCGAGATCCAGGAGATCGGGCGCTCGACCGGTGGCCGAACCGGTCACCACCAGGGCGTCGGCTCCCGCCCTCTCGACAAGATCTTGCGCCCGATCGCCGATCGTTGTCCCCCAGAGGGCGCGGCCGTGCTTGACGTCGACATCCGCAAGGATGGGAATCGCCGCCCCGAGTCGCCGGCGATAGGCGAGCACCAAATCGGGGCGCCCGATGATGAGCCCCTGATCGGTCGCCACCACTCCCGCGAGCACATTGACGCGCACGAAGGCACCGCCTGCGGCGAGAGCCACTGCGAGGGCCGCACAGGCATCGTTCCTCAGCACGTTGATTCCAATCGGGAGGTCGACCTCCGCCCGCACGCGCTGCGCAAGCAGGGTCAGCACGGAGACAACATGGGGCTGCACCCTTCCCGGCGCAAACGGCGCGTCACCGTAGTTCTCGAGGAGCAGGGCATCGGCGCCGCCATCGACAGCCGCAAGCGCACTTGCGAGCACAACCTCCACGGCCCGCTCGATTGCTACATCCGGCGGCAGCTCTCCCCGAATCGATCCCGGCAGCGGCGGAGCATGGAGCATGGCGATCACCGCCGGCCGCTCCCGGAGTCTTGCAACGAAGCTATGAGCGTTTCGCATTCGCTCTTGGTGCTCTCCTGTCGCCGGGCTCCGGGACCTGCTCTCGCTGGCTCAGTTCCGGCGGATGCGATCCTTACATACCCGACAAGTCACGGTTGTCCGCCGTCAATTCACCTGCGAGAGCAGTCCCGTCGCCCGTCGACCCTTGCCACAGCAGTCCCCTCGCCCGGCGACTGAAGCAGGCGGGGGCGCGTGAAAGAGGAGGGTGCTCCGGCTCCGGTCCTCGCGCGCCCAGGGGCCGCAGTGTTCGCAATCATCGCCGGGCGTAGGGCGCGCTGCGGAGTCGCCGACGCACCCCCTCTT
>JBIOUT010000203.1:0-4425 GCA_044867365.1 Candidatus Eiseniibacteriota bacterium
GTTACCCGAGGGGCGCCGGCGAGACCAACGGTGCAGTTCCCCGCCCGCGGCGGAGCAGCGCCGCCCCGGCGGGAATCGCCGCCAGCGCCACCACCGCCACCCCCGCAGTCACATAGCCGGGGTTGCCGGAGGTGATGAGGGGAGCGGAGAGGAAGACGGCGTCGATCACGTAGTGGGCGATGAGCACGGCCACGATTCCCATCCGCAGGAAGAGGATCCCGAAGGCGGTGCCGGCGATGGTCAGCTCGACCCCCCGCACCCACACCGGGTACACGGGATAGCTCGAATGAGCGAAGGCCCAGATCGCCGCCGGAATCACCAGGGCGGCGGCGAGCCCGGGGCCGCGGCCGCCGAGGATTCGCGCCAGAAAAGGCACCGCGAACAGCCGGAAGGTCGTCTCCTCCGAGACCGCCGCCGCAATCGAGATCGAGAGCGGAGCGAGGAACGGCACCGCGGTCGAGAGCACTTCGGAATAGGGGCCCTCGGCCGGCATCCATACGCCGAGATAGCGCCGAGCGAGGTAATAGAAGAGGGTGATGTAGCCGAGAAACGCGAAGGCAAAGCCGTAACCGGCGGTCGTGGCGACGGCGAATCGCGGCTGGCCGATCGGCGCACCGCTCGCCGCCCGCCGGCGGGTCTCGAGCTCGCCCGCACCGGCGCAGACCAGAACCAGGAGCCCGTAGACGAGGGCGAGGATCGCGGTCAACGCGAGTCGCATGCCGAGGTAGACGCCGTAGGGCACCTGGGTCGGATACTGCGCCTTGATCTGCGGCCAGGAGTTGAGGGCCAGGACCGCCGTCGCCACGGTCACCGTTACTGCGAGAGCGAAGCTCCATCGCCAGGCGATCTGCTCCTGCTTCACCGCTCGCACGATGGTCACCACGGCAATGAGGCTCAGAACCAGCATCAATCCCAGGGCGATGACGCTCAGCAGCAGGCCGCGGGCGCTCGTCGCCTGGAACTCGCGCTCGAACTTCTCCGGCACCTTGTAGTCGTACTCGTAGAGCCCGACCTCGTCCCCCTGAATGCGGACCCGATGCCGCAGTGTGCCCACTCCCGCCTGGGGATCGTCACGCCAGGTCAGCTCGTAGTCCCGTTTCTTCCATTCGAGGGTGTGATCGGTGCGAGCTTCGAGTTGCTTCGACGAAGCCTCGACTTCCTCGAGAGTCGAGAGATCGATGCCCATGACCTGGGCGAGGAAGGCTTCCGCCCTGGCACGCGCCTCGGCGAGTGGGATGGTTCCCCCCGGCTGCTCTTCGGGAATGGGATGGGCGTAGCGCAGGATCTCACCGTGAAGGCCGACCTGGGCCTGGAACTCCTCCTTCTCCTCGGAGCGGAACCAGCGGGCATCCCAGTGATAGACCGGGAACTCGGCCATGGCCCGATTGGCCTCTTCGAGCCCCAGGGTTCGCTGCAAGAAGACGGCGGCCGAGTTGTCGGAGCCGAAGATCACCGAATGCTGGCGATCACCGACATCCACCCCTCGATCGGCGACGAAACGGGCGGCGCGCTGATCGGCCTCGTTGCGATCCACCTTGAGCTCGAGCGAGGCGACGGGAAACGCTTGCTTGTGGAGGAGGAGAAAGACGGCGAGCCCGACGACTCCCGCGATCAGGATCAGCAACGGTCTGCGATCAGATCCATTCGTGGCCATGGCAGTCCCTCCGGCGGCGGAAGCTACGCCGGCCGGCGCGACCTGTCAAACCGCGCCGCACGCCGCTGTTGAGGAACGGCGTCACACACCGTCAACCCGCGGCGCATTGACAGCGCCGGGGGCCGCCCTTAAGCTGCCGTGCTTCGCGACGGACAGGTCCAAAGGCGGCTTGGGCGTCGCGCCGCGGCATGAGCCATCCGCACCCACCGGACCATCAGCTTCGCCTCGGCGTCCTCGTCTCGGGACGCGGGTCCAATCTCCAGTCGATCCTCGACGCCGTCGCCTCGGGGCGCCTCGCCGCCGAGCTGCGGGTGGTGGTGAGCGATCGACCGGATGCGGAAGCTCTCGGCCGGGCTCGCGGAGCAGGAGTGCCGGCGGTGGTCGTCGATCCCGGGGGCTACCGCACGCGTCTGGACGAGAAAGCGGAGGCCGAGCTCGTCCGGGTGCTCCGGGAACATGGAGTGGAGCTCGTGGTGCTGGCCGGGTTCATGCGCGTCCTCCACGAGCCCTTCCTCGATGCCTTTCCCGAGGCGGTCATCAACATCCATCCTTCGCTGCTGCCGGCTTTTCCAGGGCTCGATGCCCAGCGTCAGGCCCTCGAGTCGGGAGTGAAGGTGACGGGCTGCACCGTTCATTTCGTCGATTCGGATGTCGACCAGGGGCCGATCATCGCCCAGCGGACCGTGCCGGTGCTCGACGGGGATACCCGCGATGCGCTTGCCGATCGCATCCTGATCGAAGAGCATCGTCTACTGGTCGAGGTGATCGGGCATTTTGCCGCCGGACGAGTGCGGCGCGCCGGCCGCCAGGTTTGGATTGCCGGCACTCCCTCCGCTGCGGCGACGAATGAGGAGGTCCATCGGCGATGAGCGCGACGACCACGAAGTCCAATCAGCTGGTATCGCCGGCTCGCCTGCGCATCGAAGTGCCGGGCGTCCGCCCGGCCTATTCGGGAAAGGTGCGGGATCTCTACGATCTCGGCGACCGCCTGCTCATCGTCGCCACCGATCGCATCTCGGCCTACGACTCGATCCTGCCGACCGGCATTCCGGGCAAGGGCTGGATCCTGACCCAGCTCTCGGCCTTCTGGTTCAAAACCCTGGCGGGAATCAGCAAACATCATCTGCTGTCGACCGCCGCCGCCGATTTCCCCCCGCCCTTCGCCGCCCATGCCGAGCTCTTCGACGGGCGAAGCATGCTCGTGACCAAGACCCGCCGCATCGATTTCGAGTGCGTGGTGCGCGGCTATCTCGCCGGCTCCGGATGGCGCGAGTATCGGGACACCGGCAGCATTTGCGGCGTCGCCCTGCCCTCGGGGCTCAAGCTCTCCGATCGTCTTCCCGAGCCGATCTTCACTCCCGCAACCAAGGCCGAGACCGGGCACGATATCAACGTGAATTTCGGCGTCCTCGAGTCGGCGCTCGGTGAGCCCCTGGCCGAGGAGCTCAGGAGACGCTCGATCGCTCTCTACACGGCCGCCGCCGCGCATTCGTCGGAGCGCGGGCTTCTCCTCGCCGACACCAAGTTCGAGTTCGGCCTTCTCGGCGAGGAGGTCCTCCTCATCGACGAGGTCCTCACCCCCGATTCCTCCCGCTTCTGGGACAAAGCCACCTACGCCCCCGGCCAGCCGCAAGAGGCGTTCGACAAGCAGTACGTTCGCGACTACCTCGATGCGATGGGTTGGGATCATGCTCCCCCGGCTCCTCCCTTGCCGGAGGAGGTGGTGGCGGGGACACGGCAGCGATACGTGGAGGCGTACGAGCGCCTCACCGGCCCGGCGGGGGATCCGAGCCCGCGTCGATGATCGTCGTCCATCCTTCGACCGCCGAGGCGGCGAAAGCCGACGTCCGGGTGAAGCGCGCCCTGGTCTCGGTGTTTGACAAGCGCGGCTTGATCTCGCTCGCGCGAGTCCTCGACTCGTTCGGGATCGAGCTCGTGGCGACCGGCGGGACCGCTTCACTCTTGAGCGAAGCGGGCCTCAAGGTGGTGCCGGTCGAGGAGCTGACCGGCTTCCCCGAGCTTCTCGAGGGGCGGGTCAAGAGCCTGCATCCGGCGGTTCACGCCGGGATTCTCTTCCAGCGTCACCTCGATTCACATCGCTCCGAGATCGAGGCGATGCGAATCCGGCCCATCGATCTCGTCATCGTCTCTCTCTATCCGTTCGCTGCCGCTCAGGAGCGCGGAGCGGAGCTCGCCGAGCTCGTCGAGAACATCGATATCGGTGGGCCGGCGATGGTGCGGGCGGCGGCCAAGAACTTCGCTCATGTCGGAGTGATCGTCGGGCCGCATCAATACGATGTTCTGGCGGCCGAAATGCGGGAGCGCGATGGCATGTTGAGCGGCGCCACTCGACTGCGGTGGGCGGTCGAGGCGTTCTCCAGTCTCTCGACCTATGACGGCGCCATTGCCTCGGCGATCGCCGCCTTCGAGCCGATTGCCTCCGAGGCGGAATCGAAGCTGCCTCCCCGGATCCACGTCCATGCCCCGCTCGCTCGCAAGCTGCGCTATGGAGAGAATCCTCACCAGGAGGCGGCCATGTACGCGAGGGCGGGGGCTCCAGGGCTCGCTTCGGGGGCGCTCCATCAAGGGAAGGAGCTCTCGTTCAACAACCTGCTCGATCTCGATGCGGCGCTTCTCGCGGTGAACGAGTTTCCGAGCGGGGGTTGCGCAGTGATCAAGCACGCGAGCCCCTCGGGTGTGGCGGTGGCCTCTCGCTCGCTCGAGGCGTACGTCTGGCGCGGGACACCGATGCGCTCTCCGCCTTCGGCGGG
>JBIOUT010000204.1:0-10064 GCA_044867365.1 Candidatus Eiseniibacteriota bacterium
TCTCGCCTCTCCCGAGCCGCTCGCCGTTCATCCACACCGTCTCCGAGCCGGCGACGACGACGATGTTGTCGTCGCCGCCGGAATCGGTGAGCACATACGGCCCCTGCTTCCCCTCGACCCCGAAGAACTCCTGGGAGATGAATTGGCCCTTGGCGACCGCCGCCGCCAGCACGAACTCGCGCTCCCCGACCTTGCCTTCGGCCTTGAGCCCCTCGAGCCGCTTGCCATAGGAGAGGAAGCTCCCACCATAGGCCTGGACGTCGTAGTCGCCGAGCGTCGCCGAGAGCTGGCGCGAGCGGATCTCGAGCATCACCTTGTCGAGCTGGTCGATCGTCTCGGTGTTGCCCTGGGGCTGGAGTGGAAGATCGCGGTCGGAAAGGATCGCCCGGAGCTCAACCCCGCTCGCCACCTCGCCGCTCACGTCGAGATCGAGCGACTGGTTGAGGGAGGGATCGCGCTGATTGCCGAACCGCACGCCGAAGGTCTTGTTGCCGCGGATGGCGAGACGGCCACCTCCCGCCGGGCCGGCGGGATTCTGCGGACGGGCTCGCGCAATCACCGAGTCCCCGGCCGCGGTCGCCCCGAGAACCCCCGGCGCCCGGTGGGCGTAGCGGGCCTCGAGGTCGAAGGGGAAGTAGGCGTAGCTCAGGTCGAGATCCGCTCCGTACCACGCCTGGAGATCGGGAAAGAACATGCAACCTTCTGCGGGATCGAGCAGAAAATCGCGTCCGGGAAGGAGCCGCCGGTCACCGACCCTGGCGACGAAGGACCCTGCATCCAGGTGCCGGTGGGGCAAGCAGAGCTTCTGGCCGGTGACCATCGCCACGAGGTGATCGCGCCCGAGCGCCGCCAGGGCGGGGGGCGGCGGAGCGGCGAGCGGCGTGACGAGGGAATCACCGGCGGCTGGAAGCGGAGCAAGCGAATCATCGGCAAACGCCGGCAACGGAAACGCGGCGATGCCGATGGCGAAGACTGCCGTCAGGCCCATTCGGATGGGACCCCGCGCCGGGTCATGCCTCCGCTCGTCCCTCGCCATCTCGCCTCTCTCCGCCCTCAGCTCCCGGGCTTCGCGTAATCGATGGCAAGGCGAACGAGGCGGTCGTTTTCGGCATCGGCCACGACCAGACGATCGCCCATGACACAAACCGCGGCCGGTCCTTTGAACGAACCAAGCCCGCTGCCGCGAGCGCCGAAGCTCGCGATCACCGTCCCTCCAGGGCTCAAGGCAAGGATGCGATCGCCATGCGCATCGGCGACGAAGACATTGCCATGCCGGTCGACCGCGAGCCCGATGGGCCGGACGCCGTCCGGAAGCGGCCAACTCGAGAGGAACCGCCCCTGGAGATCGAGCACCTGGATTCGCCCGTTCCCGGAGTCGGCGACCAGGATCTGCTCGCCGGCCGCCGCCACTCCCTCCGGCTCCTCGAAATTCCGCGCCCCGCCGCCAAAACCTCCGGCGACGGTGACGAGATCCCAGGCCGGTGAGAAGACGAGGAGCCGATCACCTTCGGCTTCGGTGACGAGCACATTCCCCGACCGATCCACCGCCAGCGCCCGGGGATCGACGCTCCCCAGCCGCTCGGCGAGGTCATGGCGTGCGAAGTCGAGAGCGACCCCCAGATACTGGCCGCGGGCGTGAAACTGGTGGACGACCCGTCCCCCGGCGTCGAGGACTAGAAACTCGAGCCCGGTCGCCGGGGCCGCGCCCGTGGGTCGGCGGAGATTCCCCTCGCTCGTTCCCGATCCCCCGGCTTCCCAGAGGAAGCGACCCTCGCCATCCAAACACTGCACCCGGTTGTTGCCCGTGTCGGCAACGAGGAGACCTCCCGTGGGGGTGGAAGCGAGGGCGAGAGGACGGTGGAACTCTCCGGGACCGGTGCCGCTCCGGCCGAGGATGGAATCGAATCGGAGCCCGCTGACCCGCAAGTCCCCGTCGCCACCCGACTCCGCCGCGCTCCCCGACTCCACGCCGCCGCTCACCATAATGAAGAGCAAGGCCGCCGGAAGAACTCGACCCAACGGGAACATTTTCCGGAGCAGGGTCGCGGAAGCAATCGATCGGTTGGACATGGCTAGAACCGGCATGAGAGCCGGCATGCAGAACGAGTCGGATGCTCCGGGCATCCGATCCCGGAGAAGCTACCGGGATCGGCGCGTGGCGCCGGAGCTAAAACCGATAGCGGAATCCCAGGCGGCTCTCTCCCTTGCGGTAGCCGGCATACGGCCGAACGGCGGATTTCGCGGCCCCCTCGCTCTTGTCCGGCTCGGCGGTGAACCAGATGGCATGCATGACGCTCAGGATCCTTCCCGCGACCATCGCGCCGACCGAATACTGCGAGCGATGGAAACCGTTCTCGCTCGCGATCCGAATGGCCGAGAATTCACGGCGACGCGCATCGGACTCCCAGTCCCACGCTTGCGCCCCGGTGATCGAGTGCTCTTGGATGTACGCCTCTTGCGCCGCCGGATCATCGGGGTAGAGATCGTCGCGGGCATGCTGCCGGACCTCGACCTCGTTGTAGCTATCCGGACCGCCGGGATCTCCCGAGCGGTCGTAGCTGGCGAGGGCGCTATAGTAATCGTCGCTCTGCCCGCTGGCGTCGTCGACTCCCGCAAACCTCTCCGCGTATTCAACGAACCGATCCTTGCGCACCTCTCCCTGAACGCGGAAAACGGCGAAGCTCGTCCAGCTCGCCACTTCGCCGGCGAGAAAGGCGCCCCCGTATCCCCGCTCGCCGTGCATGAGCTGCCCGAGACCGGGGACCAGGGCGGAGAAGAGGACCGTTTTCGCCCGCGAGGGGCCTTCATGGGAAGCTCCGCGTTCGTCGATGAATCCCGCTTGCTCTCCGGACCCGGCGACCGCGCTCTTGAGAACGCCGTCCGCGTCGAGCCAGTCGCGCTCCCATCCCAACGGAATCGGCGGGAAAGAGGATGGCGCTTTCACCGATTCGGCTCCGGGCAACGCCGCGGACGCTCCACGCGCGAAGACGCAGAGACAAATGGGGAGCAGGAGTTGGAACGAGAATGCCGGAGGACGTGAAGGCCGCCCCAAGCGGCCGGCGGGCGTCATCAGATCTAGAACTCCCTGCGGAGGACGAATACGGCCCCGGGATTGTCGAGGGAGCCTTTGAACTTGAGATCCATTTGAATATCGCCGGCCATCTCCGCCTGGAGGCCGTGCGCCACCGCATTCACCCCGCGCGCCGCCATGAAGGCATCCCAGGCCGACACGACATGGTTGACGAGAGCCACCATGGTCATGCCGCGCGCCGTGCGGCTCAGCGAGTTTCGGTCATCCCGGATCACGTTGTAATGGGCGTAATCCTGATCCTGAGCGGCTGCCTGGTTGGCCACCCATTGCCGGTAGGCGTCGCTCCCCACCGGTGGAGGGCAGGTTCCCGGAGGATCATTGGGATCGCAGTTCTCATAGATGAAACCGCTGTCGGTGATTCGAACTCCCCAACCCGGGCGATAGATCGGATTCTTGGAGATGATCTCGTAGTACTCGTCGCGATTGGTTTCGTAGAAGCCCCGAAGGTCGTCGAGCGCATTCGAGCAAAGCTGTCCCGGTTGACTCACGCAGTCGTGCTCGAACGCGTCGATCGAGAAGTGATCGTCGGCAAAGGCGAACATCTCGTCTTCTTTGTTGTTCGAGCTTGCGTGATAGGAAGCGAAGGAGATCCAGGACACCGCCTCCACCCCCAGGAACAAATAGCCGCGGTTCGAGCCCGAATAGAGTTCCCCGAGTCCGGGGACGGCGGCGGAGAGCAAGAAGGCGCGGGTCGGTGAGCGATACTTCGCCTTCTCTTCGGTGGGGGAAAGGATGGCTTCCTTGGCGGGCGGCTGAGCTTCAGGAGTCGTCGCGGCCGGTTCTTGCGGCGGAGAAGGAGTTTCTCCTTCGGGCGGTTTGGGCCGCTCCGGCGGCTTCTTCTTGTCCTGGATCGCCCGCTGCTCGAAGACCGTCGGCCTTCCGCCCGGCCACAAGCCGCCGAGAAGATCGCGAATAGGGAAGAAGCGGGAGGGATCGGGTGTCGCGAGATCGGCGGCCGCCTGTCCCGGCCAGAGAGCGAGAGCCAGAATCAGACCCAGGAAAGCCTGCGGGCACGCGGCCGGGCGCGTGAGGCGAATAAGCCGCGCCGAGGCGTTGAATCCGGCGCCGGGGCCGCTCTTCCACTCGAGCGAATGATCCTGCACCCGGGCTCTCCCTTTCGATGTCTCCCCTTGCTGGTCTGTGCAACAGACCCGCCAGGGCTGTGCTGACCTAGAAGTGGGCGTTGATCGAGAAGCGGCTCACCCGATCCAGATCAGGGGACTGCGGAACGTTGGCGTAGTCGAACGAGAATCCCTTGTAGCGGAGACCGAAACCGAACGAAGGACCGTCGATGGGCTCGATCGGCGAGAACCATCCCTCGTACACGTAACCCAACCGCCCGATCAGGTAATCCCCGAGGCTGTATTCGGAGCCGACATTGAGCAACGGTCCGTCGTCGATCCGCACGAAGGGCTTGTTGAGATCAGCGGCCAAGATGAGTGTGTGTCCGGGCCGGGCGATCGCCCAGTACCCGAGACCGAGCTTGAGGTTGCGCGGCAGGGGATCGGATTGTTCTTCGTCGATGAAGGCCAGGTTGGGTCCCACGTTCTGGAAGTTGATCCCCCAGTTCATCCGGTAGCGCGGGATCCGCCAGAGCGCCGCGCCATCGACCGCCACGGTCGTGCCTCTCCCGTCATGTCCGTCCTGGGTCACCGCCGCCGGCGCCAGATCCACCCAGACAAACTTGAAGTCGACTCCAAGACCGATGTTCTCCGACACCTTGGTGCCGAAGGCAAACGAGGGGACGACCTCGTAGCTCGTGAACTCACCGATGACATTGCCTGAGAAATCGGTCGCGACGTTCTTGCCGTAAGTGAGGTAGATGAGATTGATACCGAACCCCCCGAGACCCTTGATGCCCGACGAGTAGGCCATGAACTCGTAGAAAACATCATCGGCAAGACCGGGGACGAGCTGGCTGTGCATGAGGGTGGCTTGACGATCCTGGACGAACGCCAGAGCCGCAGGATTCCACCAGCTGGCCGCCGCATCGTCGACGACCGCTACCTGCGCGTAGCCCATGCCGTTGGCCCGCGCCGACGGGCTGATCTGGAGCGAAGCGGCCCCCGCCGTCGATTGAGCTTGGGCTTGTCCAGTCCAACCCAAGGCCCCGGCGGTGATCGCCACGGCCGGGGCCAGAAGGATACGGAATGTTCCGCACAGCGACTTACAAGGCAATGACTTAATCACTCTGATCATGCTACCACCCGCTTGTAACCACGGTCAAATGGACCGGCCCCGACGCCCCCTGAGAGGGGGGCGAGCCATTCCGCCCATTTGCCGTGCGAACGCCCATCCCTTTCGCCTCTGTCTTGTCCCCGAAACCGCTCGCCTCTGTCTTGTCCCCGAAACCGCCGGCCATACCCAACCCAATGCAAGACAGACAATTACATTCTAGCGATTGACCAGGGCCCGGACCACGGTGGTGGCCGATTCTCGCGATAGCAATCCTCGGGCCGAGATAGAACAGAGATACACCCCGTTGGCGATTAAATCTCCGTCTTCATCCCGCCCATCCCAATGAATTTGCTGCACTCCGGCCCCCACATCGGCGCCCAGACCGGGGAAGCGGCTGCGGACCAGCTTTCCTGACACGGAATAGATACGGAGAGATACCTCCGCCGGCTCGGGGACTTCGAAAGAAAAGATCGTCCCCAGATCTCCGGGAGCCAGGGGATTGGGGTAGAGCCCGGCGGCGGCGATGGCGAAGCCCCCGGAGACCACGACCGAGAACGGCACCTCCGCCTCCCCACGATTCAGGTAATTGTCCGAGGCGAAGATGCGGGCCAGATGGGGGCCTTCCGCGAGCCCCGGCAGGCGATAGGTCACCGACCCTCGAGTGGCGCTTCCCGGGTCGTAGGCGAAGAGATCATTGAGGACGACGGTTCGGGTCTCATCGATCCGCATGAAGACGAAATTGGCCGGGGTATTGCCTACAATGTTGATCCCGCTCTTGTCCTCGATCCGGATGAGGAGAGAGGCGTCCGGAGGCACCGCGCGTGAATCACCGGCGAAGGTGGCTTCGATCCGCGGACTATCCACGGGCTCCGGCTCTCCCGGCGAGGCATGGACGACGTCGAGGAAGGCGGGTTGGACTCCGAGGCCGTCCCAGTTGCCGGCGACCGCATACAGGCGGACCTCACCCAGCCCCCGCCCGGGGGTGAGGCTTTGGGAGGCGTCGACCGGGACGACGAGCGCCGTCGACAGGGTGTCGCCGCTGACATCGAGGGCGCTCCGGAAGAAGGGGCTCGCCGCTTTCGCGTAGGTGAAGGGCGGGAAAGCCTGGGGGACGTCAGTCAAGTTTTCCGAGTCGCGGGCGACGATCTGCCCATTCCAAGCGCTGGGCGCCCCTCCTTCGGGGGCGGCGGTCAGGTCATAACGGATGCCGGCCACGAGCTGGGTCGTGTCGGTTCCCGCCGCCCCGGGGAAACGAATCGGTACCCGGAGCTTGGGCGTCGACGGAGCGAGCGCAGGATCGCCGAGGAAGACGTACTTCCGCGCCCCTGAGCTGTCGCTCGGGGCAAGGGCGTTCTTGCTTTGCGCGGCGGCGATCCCGAAGGTCCGCGGCCGAGTGAAGTCGCCGCCGACGAAGAACCCGCTGTAGGTTCCTTCATTGAGGATCTGGTTGGCGGTGACGAAGGCGAGATCGGTCGACCCGAGCGAGGCGATCGATCCACCGGTGGAATGTCCCACCAGCGCCTCTCCGATCCCTTCCGCACTCGGCTGGTCGAAGCGGTTCACGGTGCACGAGAAGGTGGAGAAGAAAGGCAGCCGTGCGCCGTTCAGCAACTGGCCGACATTCTCCACCCGGAACAGCGCCTCGTGAGCGAGAACATCCGGTGCGCCATGACCGATGAAATTGACGAAGACCGCACCGGCGTCGAAAGCCTGGATGAACGCAGCCCGGGCCGCCGGCTTGGCGCCGCCCGGATCGCGCGGATACTCGATCATGTAGAGCTTCACTCGCTCGAGCTCGTCGGGCAGGAGCGACGAGATCCGCTCGGAATTCGCCGTGTGGTAGTACTCCCCGCTCGCGCCTCCCGCCCGCTCGTCATCGGCGGCGAGGAGCGCGCGCTGGCGCCAGGTCCCGTACTCGGGAGAGGTCAAGTAAGGGATCGCCTTCCCGTCGACCATCACTCTCGCCTCGTCGGGGTCGCTCGCCGGGAGCCGGCCGATAGCGAGGTCGGTGAGGGGATCGGGCGGCGTCTCGAGGCTGTCGCCGAAGGTCTGGGTATAGAAGTCGTCATCCAGATAATCCGATCCGAGATACTGGCCGCCGATCCAGTTCCACTTCTGGGGCGCGGGGACGAGATCGGTCTCCCGCCGGCCGTTGCCGAAGACATCCTTGGCGTCATAGGAGGCGTCACCGAGGAGGCAGACATAGGTCGGCCCGTCCGCCCAGGCATGCACCGCGTAGTCGATGAAGTTCCGGATCGCGATCTCGCTCTTGAGCCCCCAGCCGAACTCATCGTAGACATCGGATATCCGCACCGCGAGCGGCGTTCCGGGAGGCGCCCCCTCGGGCGGCGGCACCCGGGCGTGGGCCTCGGCGAGGCGGACCGCTTCGTCGATCATCGAATCATGGGCGATGACGACATACCAGGCGCTGTGCGCCGGATTGCGGAGATGCGGCTGGCTCCGATCCACCTCGACCGCGGCCGGGGCCACCGGAGTAACGCCGACGAGGAATTTCTGCGGCGCGCTTGCCCCGAGCTCGGCGGCGAAGCGCGTCGTGGCGCCCTGAACCTCGAGACCGGTGAGCTCGACCGGAGAGCGAGGATCGGTGACGTCGAAGATTGTCGCTCCCGCCGGCGCCCCGGTCACTTCCACGGTGGCTGGTCCCACGACTCCGGTGGGCACGATCTCGCCGCCGGGCTCGCCGGTCAAATCGAGCCGCCGGACATAGCTCAAATCGAACCAGGCCACCATGACCTGATCGATCTGGCCGGGGAGAACGTCCACATCGACTCGATTGTCCCCGTCGATGAGGGTCAGGTTCGAGTCCACGATGTCCTTGCGGCCGCTCGTCTCAAGAGGCGGTTGAGGGGCAGATGGGCCGTCCCAGGCAAAGACGCTGTCGCCGTCGGCGGGATCCAGGATGGGGCGCGAGTTGAACCAGACCCGGGCGTAGTGATCGAACACCGCTCCGGCGGCGGTGAAACCCCAGAGGCGAAGACGGAGGGTCGCCGGAACGGTGATGTCCGGCCGGACCGCCGTCACCGGGAATGAGACCCGCGGATCTTCGGCACGAAGTTGCAGCCACCACCATCGCTCCCACTTTTGGCCGCGCTCGTAGAGGTCGGCGAGGTAGCGCTGGTTGCGTTCTCGATGGATGCGGGCAAGCCCGCGGTCGGCGACCGGGGCGCCGGTCGGAGATGCGTCGCGACTCGTCATCCTGAGCGGCGCGCCGGGAAAGACTCCGCCCCAGGTGAGCCAATAGACGCCCCGATCGACCTTCGGATTCTCTTGGAACTCGACCGTGTATGCCCCGCCGCGATAGTCGTCGAGCCAGCCCGAGGCGCCCTGTCCGAGGAACAGGATCGAGTCGCCCGAGTCGAGCCTTCCGTCCCCTCCATCGACGACCCGGATGGCGCACTCCGTCATGAAGGGTGGTGCCGCGGGGGACCGCGGGCTCACCCCGCCCTCGGGATCCAACCCACCGCCCCAGAAGAGACGGAGGGTGGCCGGATCGATGCCGGTGATCGCGACCCCGGCGCTCGCCAGCCGCGCCCCGTCGAGGCCAACGAGACCCCGTGAGGCGACGTAGACCTTGACCCAGTTGGGGGAGCTCTCGAAGCTCGCGCCGCCCCCGAATGCCGGCGGGGCCGCGCTCCTCGCCCGATCGGCGACGAAGCTTTTTGCCGCCTCGGGATTCACCACTTGAGCGAGGGCGAAGGCGCCGGGACTAGCGGCAGGCGGCTCGGCGCGACCGAGGTCGCGCGTCTTTCCGCCCGTCGTGTGGAGGGTCACGATCATCTTCCCCGCCACACGAACGGTGCCGCTCGCCCTGTCGGCGATTACCGGTCGTACGGTGACTCCCACGACCTCGAGATCGCGGATCCGCTCGACGGACGAGACCGTCACTCGATCGGATGGATAGGGAGCAGATGCGAATGCGGGATCCTCACGGAGCTCCCAGGTGGGCGGAGTTCCATCCTCGGGGCGCGGTCCAGGTGTCGGAACCGGCGCGACGTGGATCCCCGAAAAGGTGCTTTCCTCCGCTGTTTCCACATCGAATTTCACCTGAGCTCCGGCGGGAATGGCGACGAGTACGGTCCGCCCCGGCACATCCGGGGCTCCCGGCGGGCTCATCGAGGTGAAGCCGTCGAGCACCACCCGAACCGAGGAGAGACCGCTCTTACCCTCTTCTTCCTTGACGGCTTCGAATGTGGGTGTGCCTGCTTCGATCAGGAGGCGGGTCGAGGCGGGATCACTCGAGAGGAGCGAGACGCCGGAATCGCGCTTGTCCGGACGTCGTGTGTCGGAGCCGATCGCAGCTCCGGCGACGAGCGAGCCTGCGATCAAGGCGAGAAGTGGCGGAAGGAGCGCCTGCTCGGCGCTCGAAGATCTCACGAGTGACCTGAATCAGTGGGTTTGCGAGTCGGGGCGCTGCTGGTCGGATTCGCCGAGATGCTCGGCTTCGTCGATCAACATGATGGCGATGTCATCTTCGATCCGAAAGCCGAGATGGCACGCATGACAGATGAGCTTCTCGTTGATCCGGTCGTATTCGAGCTCGCCCTTGCAGGCGGGGCAGACCAGGATTTCCAGCAGCTGATCGGAGAGCGGCATGAATTGCACTCCAGGCGGGCGACGGCAACCCAACGAGTGTATCGCCCCCGGCGGGAGGTTCGCAACCGGCTCGGCCTGGCGGGCGGAAACGCTCAGCCTGCGCTCAGGCGCGTCGGCCGCGGCTCAATCTTCCCGGCCGCGGCTCAATCTTCCCGATAAACCCCGATCGAGCGGTATTTCT
>JBIOUT010000205.1:0-3531 GCA_044867365.1 Candidatus Eiseniibacteriota bacterium
CGAGCGCCAGGGAACCGATGATGACGGCGATGACGAGCGACCGCACCCGACCACCGAGACCCGAGGTCTCGAGAACCGGAGCGATCCCCCGCACTCCCAACCCCACCGCCAGAAAGACGAGCGGAATCAACGGTGACATCGCACTCCGGAGAGCGGCGGACTCGGCCGCCGCCGGCAACATGGCGGCCAGGAGGAGCCCGATCATGGTGAGCTGGAAGAAGAGAGCCTTGGGCTTCCAGCCGACGACCAGGAGAGCCACGTAAGGTAGAACGGCGAGACCGTCCACTTCCGCCCAGAGCCGAATCAGCAACCCCCCGATCCCGAGGTGGGGGCCGAGTGTTGGCTCCGGCGGTCGATCGGAGACGAGGCCCGGCCCCCAGGCACCGCCGATCCAGCGAAGCAGCCCAAATACCGCCAGGGCGATTCCGAGCCAGATGAAGGCGAACCGATAGACGGAAGCTCCCAGCCGAAATCTGCGGGCAAAGATGATTCTCTGAACGAAGGCGGCGGCCAATGCCGCGAGCCCGCCATTCCCGAGCCCCGCCGCCCCGCCGAAGAGCATCGCCGACCAGGGAGCGCTCCCCGACCGATGAGTCTCGACGAGGGCGCGATAGAAGCCGGCGAAGACAAGCATGGCGAGGAGGATCTCTTCCCTTCCGGCCATGACCGCCCGGGCGAAGGTGGGCGAAAGTGCAGTGAGAAGAGGGGCGACGAGGGCCGCGGGATGTGGACCCTCGACCCCGGTCGCGAGCGCTGCCTGAAACCCGAGGATGAGCGCTCCCGACACCGCGCCGATCACGACTCGAACGTGCTCGGGGCCGATCCCGAGAGATCCGAGCTCCTGGATGAGCCGTCCCCCCAGCCGGCTCTGAACCGGCGTCCCCTCGTCGCCTTCCGCCGATAAGTGAACATGGGAGACAAGGTAAGAACCATGCCCCCAGAGCACCACCACCAAGGCCGCCAGCCCGATCCGAGTCGCCGCCCCGCCAGTCATCGCACCGGCGACGTTACGGATTGCCTGCGGCCGAGGCAAGGCGTTTGACCCTCGAACGGTGAATGACTAGCGTCGTCGGGGTGATACCGGTCGACGCCTTCATCTTTGATCTCGACGGCACGCTGATCGACTCCAAGCTCGATCTCGCCCACGCAGTGAATGCGGCGCTCACCACCGCCGGCCGCCGAGGGAAGCCGGTCGAAGAGATCGCCGGCTACATCGGCGACGGAGTTCGCAACCTGCTCATGCGTTCGCTCGAAACCGAGGAGCCGGAGGCGATCGAGGGCGCGCTCACCGTCTTCCGTGCTCACTACCGAGAACATTGTCTCGATCACACCCGGCTCTATCCCGGTGTTCGAGAGACGCTCGAGCACTTCCGCGACAAGGCCCAGGCGGTGGTCAGCAACAAGCCGGAGGAATTCTCCCGAATGATCATCGATCAGCTTGGCCTCGGCGCCCGGATCGCGGTCGTGATCGGCGGAGGCTCGACCCCGGCGCTCAAGCCCGATCCCGCCCCGGTCCGCCTCGCCCTCGAGCGTCTGGGGAAACTTCCTCAACGCGCGGTCCTGGTCGGGGATGGGATCACCGACATCGAGGCTGGGCGCCGCGCCGGAATGCGCACCTGTGCGGTGACCTATGGGCTCGGCGACGCTTCTGCGCTCGCACTCGCCGAGCCTGATCACATCGTGCACCGCTTTGCACAACTTTGTGATCTTTTCGAGTAGCCGATCCTTGACAACCTCGCTGGCTGATGACTATATTGGATTGAACTCTCGAGCGGTCCCTGCACCATGTTATGAAACTCCGCCGCTCCGGGGTTGCCGCCAGCGTGCTACTGGGTTTTTTCGCCCTCCCCTTCGGCCGCGCCGCAGCAACCTGCCGCATTGATTTCGAGTGCCCGGTCTTTGCCGAGGCGCCCGACCTCTACGCCAAGGACCATAGCCTGATCCGGCTACCCGACGGCGAATACCACCTCTTTTATGCCGTCGGACGCGCCGGGGAAGCCTGGAATCTGGCGGGCAACGAGGTCGAGATCGGCCATGCCACGTCCAACGACCTCACCCACTGGACGGTCGAGCCGCGCATCCTCTCCATCGATCCCGCTCACCGCTGGAAGAGTCGCAACATCTGGGCTCCCCAGGTGCTCGAGGCCGACGTTCGGATCGGCAACAACTTCTGGCCCTACCTCATGAGCTACACCGGAGTCGATTCATCACGGAATCAACAGATCGGGATCGCCGTCTCGACCAATCTCTTCGAATGGACCGATCTATCGGTGGACTCCGGCGCCTTCCGTCCCAACACCCAGTGGGCGGCATGGGACCCCGATTCTACCTGGCAGAATTGTCGTGACTCGTTTGTCTTTCGCCAGGGCGACCAGCTTCTCCTCCTGGCGAGCGTCCTCACCCGTCCCGAGTATCTTCAGCTCGGCACCCGCGGCGCCATCGCCATCGCCACCTCCCAGGACGGCCTCCATTGGGTGGATCGGGGCTCGCCCCTCGTCATCAACGATCATTGGACGCTCATGGCTTCGAGCCACATGGTCGAGAACCCGCTCTCGGGACTCTGGCATCTCCTCTACACCCGGCCGGTGGCTCCCGGCGGCATTCACATGCTCACCTCGGGCGCTTTCGATCAGGAATGGGATATCGGAACCGATGCAATCGCCGACCCCAACGCGATTACGAGCGAGATCACCCTTCTCGATGACGGCGACATCTACTCCCATGCCGACGACTTCGTCACTCAAAACGGGTTGGCGACCAGGGCGGTGCGCTTCGATGCGCTGACCTGGTCACAAGAAAAGCCGATTCTGAGCTCGGTCAATCCTTTCTGGCAGGAATGGAGCCTGGTCGAGGGCGAGCTCGGGGTCATGCCCACTTATCGCGATCGTCCAGCGTTCCGGTCCGGCAAGCCTTCGAACATCGATGGTCTCTTTTGGGTGAACACCGCCGAGGACGATGCAGGACCCTACGGCAATGGATGCCCCACCTGCGGGGCCGACGAGCAGTTCATGGGAGTTCTCCACTCACGCCCCTTCAAGATCAATCAGCCGACCCTCCGCCTGTGGGTCGGCGGCTCGGCGTCGCCGCTCGTCCATGTCGCGCTCATCGATGAATTCACCGGCGAGGCGCTGCGCAGCGCATCCGGGATGGGGACGGATGTGATGACCCGGCGCGAATTGGATGTGCAGGATCTCCTCGGGAGCACGGTTTATCTCGAAATCGCCGACCGCGATCCCGCCGGTCATATCAGTGTCGACCGAATCGAATCGAGCGGAGATGTGGTCGGCGTGCCGCATACGCCACCGGCTCCGTTGTTGAGCGTGGTGAGCCTGGGGCCGAACCCCTCTCCAGGCTCTGCGGTGCTCAGCTACGACCTCGGTCGGTCAGCGGAGGTGTCGCTCGCGATCTACGGTACGGATGGCCGGCTCATCCGCCGGATCGCGGGCGGCACCCAGGATGCCCGCCACAACCAGATCCTGTGGGACGGACTCACGACGAGCGGAGGCGCGGCATCGTCGGGAGTGTATTTCT
>JBIOUT010000206.1:0-13111 GCA_044867365.1 Candidatus Eiseniibacteriota bacterium
CTCTCGGGCATCGCCCCTCCCCAGGGCTCTCCCGCCGCCCTCCTCACCGCGCTTGGCCATGCTGCGGTGGCGAATGGTCACCTGGAGGTGCGGGGGCCGCTCGGGGCGATTCTCCGCCAGATCGGCATCGTCGAGCGCGATCAGCTGCCATTTCAGCGCCTGTCGAGCCACATTAAGGTCGAGCGCGGGCGGGTCGGCATCAAGGAGCTTCGCCTCAGCGCTCCCCAACACGGTGAGTTCACTCTCGCCGGCTCGATCGGACTGGATGGGAGCCTCGAGACCACCCTCCATGCCCTCCTTCCCAAGCGTTACCTCCCGCCCGAGCTCGCCAACCGGCCGGAGCTCGTGGAGCTTCTCGTCGATGCGAATGGCCGGGTGCCGCTCGATTTCCAGCTCACCGGTAACGCTCGCTCGCCAAAGGTGAAGCTCGACATGCAGAGCATCGAGCAACAAGTAGCATCGCGGGGCAAGAAGAAGATCGAGACTCAGCTCAAGAAGGAAGCCGACACGCAGGTTGACAAGGCGCTCAAGGACGCGAAGGGGAAGCTCGGCGACTTTCTCCGCAGCAAGCGCAAACCGGCGGTGAAAGATAGCGGCGCATCGACCGAGAAGCGCTGAGCGTTACCATCAACGTCGTTCCCAGTCTGCTCGAGATCGGTCAGAAAGCCTGGGCCCCGGCCGCGGATCAAAAGGCCTGGCCTCGGCCGCGGACCAGGGCATTGATCCGGCGGAGCGTCCATTGTCCGTTCACCGGAACGGCCGCTCCCGAGGCGTCGTAGACGAGCGCCAGGCCGAGGGTGAGCTCGCCGCCTTCGAAGATTCTCAGGAGGCCGTTGCCCTCCGTGGCCACGATCTGACCGGTATGCTGAGTCGTCGTGCCGGCCTGGAGGTTCGCCGTCCCGGTATAGACGGGGACGGTCTGATAGACACCCGATCCTCCTTGCGCCGAATCGGCTCCTGCGAGATAGAGCCGCACCTCGACCGACCCGTCGCCGCTCTGCGCATCGGCGGCGAAATCGATCCCGAAATCGATCTCGATTCTCTCCATCGCCATCACTCCCGCCACCCCTTCGGGCAAGGCGATCGCCTGGGGCTCGATGGTTTGCGGCGGAGTGACGAGCCCGGGAGGGGCCACATAGGCGCCGGTCTGCTCCTCGGGTGCGACGAAGGAGAGGATATCGACATGGAGAACGACCTCGTTGTTGCCGCACCCGGCGACCGTGAGCAGGATGGCGATGGCGGCGATCGCGGCGTCGACCGCAATGCCGGTCGGATGATCATCACATGAGCGTCCGAGCGAGCCGGTGAGGCGCCTCATCACCGGCCTCCATAGAGAGCGAGAGAGAGCCCGAGGTAGAGGGCGCGCTTCTCGGCAAGATTGGCGCTCGAGCTGGCGACCGCGGCATCGAGCCCGAGCATGCCCAACCTCACCCCGCCCCCGCCCGTGCCCTGAATCTTCCCGGCGCCGTCGACCATCGCACCGCCTCTCACGGCGAAAAGCCGGCTGAGACGAACCTCGGTCCCCAGATGTCCGCTGGTTCCGTCGAGTCCATGCCGGACATCGGCCGCAAGCGTGAGCTGCTTCCAATGCCGTGCCGCATTGATGGTCGTCTGTGGGGTGAGCCTGCTCGTATGAACCTCATCGGGGGAGAGGGTGCGGGTCACGAGCTCCCCAGTCCCCTGATCGAGAGTCACTTCGGTCACCTCGGTGTGCCAGCGAATCGATCCCGCCAAATCGGTGACGCCGAGCCCGAGCTCCCACCTGGAGCCGTAGAGCGCCGCAAGCCCGAGGTCGAGGGCGAAGCCCTGCCCGACGTTCCCGGGCGATCCCGGGATCGAGGTGCGCACCTCGGAGCGCACCACGACATCGGTGGGATCGTTGGGATCGAGGAGCGGCTCGGCGGGGAAGATGTCGATCGTGCCTTGCTGATCGAAGTAAGCGATCCCGAAGAGAGGCTTGAACCCGGCGCCGCCATAGAGCCGCCAGCCGCCGCTTTGCTCGCCGAAGCCCGCGATTTCATCGGCTGCGGCGTTCCCATGAGGGGCATCGGGTTCGAAATCGGCCGGTCGGGGGCCGGCCACTTGACCGACGAGCGAGATGCCGAGGGCCATCGCCGCCTGCGCCTCGGCGCTCGGCTCGAGTCGATACACGCCGCTCGAGGTCAGTGGCTGGGCGTCATGGAGCGCCCGATGGAGATCCTCCGAGAAATCGAGCCGGGTGCGGCCGATGAGAAGCGGTGACAGTCCCAGGTAGACGAATCCCATCCCGGAGTTGAAGAAGTCGGTGGCGAACCTGCCGCCGCGCCGGAAGGGGTTGTCGGGGATGAGCGACTGCGCCTCACCGAGGTCGAGGATGATTTCGTCCTTGGCCACTCCCACTTCGATTACCGCCTCCGAGCCGTTGGGCGGCGAGGTCAGACGAAGATCGAAGGGCGGCTCGAGGATCAGATTCACCATCTCGACCGCCGAGAAGTCGGGATCGTTGGTGTCGAAGGTGGGAGGAGCGAGGGCTACTTGCGCGAGCCCCAGGGGAAGAGGAATGACGCGTGGCCGATCGGCGAGCGGAGGGATGGCCCGAAATGCGACATTGTCCTGAGCGCCGCCGTCGCGGACGGTGGTGACTTCCCCCATGGCGCTCCGGCGGGCGTTTGCCGACGCCGGCCCCGAAGCGGCGGCGATCATGGCGAAGAGCATGGCGAAGGCACGAGGAAGATCGGCGCCGAGAACGGTTCGTCTGTGCGGGGGAGCGATCACGGCGATCTCCAAGACCATCACGGCATGACCTTTGCGGCTCGAGATCCGGATGGCTCGGTTCACGGGCCGCAAGGGGTATGCCAGGCACTGATCCCGACCCTTGGAGGTAACCCCTTGGCCGGCCTCGCTGGCGGTGCCGCCGCCGGAGAAGGGCATGCAGGTCGGCGAGATCGCGATGCGGAGCGCAAGCCAATCGAGGCAATGGGCATGTCTCGTCGATGACCTGCGCTGTCATCGGGCCGGTGGGTTGACGCCCCCGGCGAGCCCCTCCTATACTGCGCAAGCGGCGTCCGCCAGCGCCGCTTCGAGCAACTGGAGAAGCCCCGGCGCATGACGATCACCGGACTGGCTGCTTGTTGTGACGAGCGGCTGTTCGTTCCCGAGCTTCAGGCTAGAGACAAGGATGCCGCCCTGGTCGAGCTGGCGGCCACGCTCGCCACCAGCGGCAGGGTGCGGTCCCGTGAAGTCATCCTCAACGCCCTGCGCGAGCGAGAGCGAATCTGGACCACCGCCATCGGCAACGGGGTGGCCATCCCCCACACCCGCTCCCTCGTCGTCCCCGATCTCGCCATCCTCTTCGGTCGCTCCGTTTCCGGCATCGACTTCGGGGCGGAGGACGGGCTACCCGTCCATCTGATCTTTCTCATCGTCGCGCCCTATCACGAGGAGGATCACCGCTACCTGCCCACCCTCGGCAAGATCGTCGAGCTGCTTTCCAGCGAGGAGAATCGCCGGCGTCTGGTCGAGATCTCCCGGTTCCCCGATTTCCTGCTTCTCCTCGAGGAGCAGACCCGATGACCGGTCATCGCTCATGACGGGTCAGCTTCAACAGAGCCAGCTCATGCTCCTCATCGCGCTTCAAGATGTCGACGAGATGATTCGCGAGGCGCGGGATCCGGAGCGCGCCGGCGCACTCCAGCGTCTGGGCTTCAAGGCGCAGAACATCGGAGCCCTCGAGAACTCGCGCAAGAATCTGGCGGCCCAGCTCGACAAGCGCACCCTGAGCCTCTACGAGCGGGTGGCGAGTCGCTTCGGCCGGGCGGTAGTTCCCGTCGAGGGGCAGGTCTGCCTGGGTTGCTTCATGAGCCTGCCCACCCGCAACATCGGCGCCGCCGGCGCCAAGCAGAGTCGCGTGGAGACCTGCGAGAACTGCGGCCGCATCCTCTACTGGATGTAGCCGGACGTCGCTTTACGCCGCCTTGTTCGACTTATCGGAGGCAAGCGCCTCGAGGGCGATCGGCTCGGAGCGGAGCTCGAGGAAGCGGACATCCACCGTCGAGCCATCCGAACGGCGAGCGGCCACCGATCCCCGCTCGCGATCGACGGGGTCGTAGAGACTCGCGGCCTGACGGCGGAAGAGCGCGCGGAATCGAGCGGCCGCGGCGGTGACCGCGTCAGGAGAGCCGGCAAGCGCGAACCGCGAATAGCTGGCATCGCCGGCGTGCCCGAGGAGAAGCGGCCTTCCTCCGCCGAGAGTCGACCCCGACGCCGCTGCTTCTCGCAAGCAAGAGGCGGCGGCACGGATGGCCGCGGCGAAGCGAATGTCGCCGTACTTCTGTCGATAGGTGTCCGCCGGCTCCGATTCGAACTCGAATGCGACGGCCAGTATGGGTTTCCCGCCTTCGGCCATGGTGGCGGCCCGCCGGGCCAGAGTCGGCAGGTCGGGGAGCTTGGTGAGTGGATTCAGCTCCTCGCCGCGGCGACGGGAATCGATGAGCTCGATGATCAAAGGAGTGAGTTGCGAGGGGTCGAACGGCTTGGTCAGGTAATCGTCGGCCCCGGCGTCGAGCCCCCAGTGGCGGTCGGCGTCGGCCGAACGCGCGGTCAAAAAGACGATTGGCAGGTTGCGGCCCTCGGGGCGGGCGCGGATGTCGCGGCACACCTCGAAACCGTTTCGTCCTGGCATTCCAATATCGAGAATCACCGCATCCGGCGGATCGGCGATGAAGCGCTCGAGCGCTTCGTCACCGTCACTGGCGGTGGTCACGCGGAATCCGGCGCAGCGAAAGATCTCGGCCAGCACTTCCTGCAGGCTCGGATCGTCCTCGGCGATTAAGACGCGGCGCTCGCCCATCGCTTCACCTCTTGGCTTCCTAGGCTCTGGCTCGTGGTCTCAAGCTGATCCGCCCCGGGCTCAGAGCCTGTGGGAGGGTCGATGCCTCCGCGACCCGGGGCTCCCCGATCAACAATCGGCTCACCTCGGGGGAGAGTGAAATAGAAGGTTGATCCCTGCCCCTCGTCACTGATCATCCCGATCTGGCCGCCGTGGCCCTCGACGATCTGGCGGCAGATGGCCAGTCCCAGCCCGGTGCCCTTGCCGTGCCCCTTGTGGGCGCTCAACTGCTCGAACTTGTTGAAAACCGACTCCCATTTGTCCCGGGGGACCCCGACCCCGGTGTCGATCACCCGCACCACCGCCCAGCGCGGTCCCATCCGGGCCGCCACCCGCACCAATCCGCCCTCCGAGGTGAACTTGATCGCATTGCCGATCAGGTTGTGAAGCACCTGGCGGATGAGCGCCGGATCACAGGGGACGGTGTCGGAGGGCGGGTCGCCTTCAACGGCGAGGCGGATCGACTTGGCGGCGGCGAGGGATTGGATCGACTCGACCGCCTCGGCGATGACCGCACCGAGATTGACCGGCTCCTTCTCGATCGCCACCCGCCCGGCCTCGAGCTTGGCCAGGTCGAGCAGATTGTTGATCAGCTGCATGAGACGTCCGCTCTCGCGTTCGACGATGCGGAGCAGCCGATCGTGACTCTCGGAGAGCTGAGCGCTCTGCAGAATGAGCTTGATCGAGCCGATGATCGCGGCGAGCGGGGTCCTGAGCTCGTGCGAGACGTGCGAGACGAAATCCGACCGCATGGCATCGAGACGGACGAGCTCGGTGATGTCCCGGATCACCGCGATCGCGCCTTCATCGCCTTCGAGGAGAGCGGTCGAGAGCTCGAAGAAACGCTCACCGTCGGGCACCGTCTCGTGCACCGGCCGGCGGGTGGCGAGCACCGTCGAGAGCCGAGGGAGAACGCCGAGCGGATCGCGGAAAGCGCTCGCCGGCGCCGGCAGCGGGTTGACCCCGCGCGGAGCAAGCAGCCGCCTCCCGGCATGATTGGCGAGCACCACCTTGCCGCCGGAGTCGAGGAGGGCCACCCCTTCCTCCATGTTGCTCAGCACGTGCTCGAGCTTTTGCTTTTCGGCGGCGAGCGTCTCCACCAGATGAGAGATGCGGACCGCCCGCTCCTCGAGCCCTTCGACCAGCCGGGCGTTGACGAGCGCGATCGTCGCTTGACTGGCCAGACCTTCGAGCAGCGAATGATCGCGCTGATTGAAGGGCTCGGGCTTGTCGATCGCTTGCAGCACCCCAATTATTTCGTTCGCGGTGCGTAGCGGCAACGCCATCAGGTTCGACGCCGTCGCTCCCGGGACCATCGCCTCCACCGCCTCGCGGGAGTTGAGCAGAAGCTCGGTTCCGGTCTCCCACACCTTGATTGCCGCCGCCCGTTCGAGGGGGCTCGCTCGGCCGCTCATCGGCTGCGGGCTCGAGTCATCGCCGCCATCCTTCTTGGAGTCGGGGCCGCCGCCGCTCATTCCGGCCATGGTGCTTCTCCCAACCCACAGATTGCAGAAGCGGACCCCCACGAGCCGCATGCAGAACTCCTCGAGGAGGAGCAGGATGTCGCGGATGCGGAGAGTGGAGCTCACCGCCTCGCTCATCTTGAGCAGGGAATGAAGGCCGATCGCCGACTCGTGGGCGTTCTCGACCATGCGCGCGCTGGTGATCGCGCCGGCGGTGTGATCCGCCAAGTGGGCGAGGAGCAAGGAGAGAGGCTCGTGATCGAAGATGCGCTGGCGATGCTCGGCGATGAGGAGCCCAGGGGCGCGATCGGTGAAGTTGACCCCAACGATGAAGGTCGCCTCGGGGCGGATCTTCAGCCCATCGGTGAATGGTCGCGCCGATGCCAGATGCTTGGCGTGGGCCGCCTGTCCGTTCATGATCCGGCTCGCCACCGATTCCGGAAGACGTCGCGCGTCGAGCGTGTTGGGGAGGCGCGAGTCTCCCACCTGCCTCAGCGTTACCTGGTCCACATCGGGGAGATAGAGCGCCACTTGCCGGAAGGCCGACATACGGATCAGGACATCTTCGAGCTCGGCGGCGATCTCCTTCGGTGACATGGTGATCCGGAGCTGGCGAGCGAAGGCGGCGACGACTTCGGCCCGGTGTCGGGCGACCCGCTCGCCGCCGCGCGAGAGAAGCGCCGAGGTGAGCGACAGGACGAGGAGCAGCGGAAGGCGGAGCAAGACTTGGGGCTCGAGGAGCGCGCTCCAACTCGATCCCCAGCCACTCAGCTGGGCGAAATAGATCCCTCCCGCGGCGAGCCCAATGATGAAGCTGGCGCGGGTATCACCGGTGACCGCTCCGCTCAAGGCGCAGAGGAGGAGCGCCACGAAGAAGGCGAGCTCCGAGGCGTCGGTCGAGCTCGTCAGGTAGACGGCGAACGAGACGAGAAGGAGATCGAGAACGAAGAGCAGAAAGTAGCTTCGCCGCTGGCGGAAGGTCTCCTTGGTCGCCCGATGCAAGGCGCCGTTCGAGAGCGCCAGCGCCATGCAGACCGCCCAGCCGAGCCAGGGGGGCGCCTCGGGGTGCAGTTGAGCAGGGCTATAGATGAGGAGGAGCGCGAGGGTGAGGCTCGCTACCCAGCGGAGGGCAAGCAGGGAAGCTCGACGGTTCATCCCGCAACCTCTTACTGCCGGTCGTGCAATGTGCACGCCGGGAAAGCGCTCCAGGATCGCGGGGCGCGCTCGCGGGACGTGCTAACGTCGCGGCAAATCAGAAGCTCGAGGGGTGTCCTGCGGCGGCCCACCGCGCCTGGGAGCGGCGGCGCAGCCTTTGTGCCAGAAGCCTGGGTGTCGGGGGCAAATCGACCAGCGGCCGGAGCCGGAGATCACGGGTGGGGAAGAATGGATCTCGATGAAGCAATTTGAGCGCGCCGGCAAGCGGCTCGGGCTCGCCATCGCTCGTCGGTGGATCGCCGGCGAGCGTCTCGATCCGGCGGCGATCGATCTCTCCCGGCTCGAGCGCATTCTCGTCGTTCGCCAGGATCGAAGGCTCGGCAACCTCGTCCTCCTCACCTCGCTTCTGTTGGGACTCCGGCGCGCCGCATCCCGGGCGGAGATCACGGTGGTCGCCCCTCATGCCTTCGCCGGGATCCTCGACGGTCATCCCGCCGTCGATCGGATCCTCCCCCTGGATCACCGGCGGTTGCTTCGCTCGCCATGGACCATGGCGCCATGGCGTACATCCGTGCGATCCACTCGCCCGGAGCTCGCGATCGACGCTTCGCCGATTCACCGCATGAGCTTCCTCAATGGTCTCGTGACTTGGGGAAGCGGCGCACCCTATCGTTTGGGTTACGAACGTGGAGAGGCCGGGGTCTTTCTCAACCTGCTCGCTCCCGTTCCCGCCGAGCCGGCGCATGAGTCGGTGCTCCTCCACGATCTCCTGCGCATTCTGCGACCCGATCTTCCTCCGGCGCCCCTGCCCGAGCTGGCGATTCCCGCCGGAGCTCGGGACGCCGCCGCTCGCGCCTACCGACGGTGGGGAATCGCCGAAGGCTCGCCGGTCGTCGGGCTCCATCCCGGGGGACGGCGGCGGAAGCGCTGGCCGATCGAGCGCTTCGCTCAAGCGGCTCGCGATCTCGGCGCCCAGGGATGCACGGTCATCATCTTCTGGGGAGAAGCCGAGCGGCCCTTCCTCGAGACGATGGGGGCGCCCGGTCCGAGGCGGATCTTTGCCCCGCCGACTGATGTGCGTGGCTTTCTCACCCTCGCTTGCCGGCTCGATGCCTTCGTCTCCGGCGACCTGGGTCCGATGCACCTCGCCGCGGCGCTCGGGATTCCCTGTGTCGCGATCTTTCGCCTCGATGATCACGGGCGTTATGGACCGCGCGGTGCGGGGCATCGTGTGCTTTACCGGCGGGACGGCGAGGTTGCGCCCGAGCAGGTGGTGCCGGCGGTGCTCGAGGTGCTCGACACGCGCCGCGACTCGGGAAGGCTCGAGCCAGCGCCGGGCTTCGCCGGCTCACACGGCGGCTAGTTCACGCGGAAGAGGCTCACGCCCCAAAGATGAGGCTGGTCGGGAGGAGCGGCATTCCAGTCGGCGAAGGAGTGTGAATCGTCGGTCACGTAGTGGAGCTCGTAGGTTCCCGGTTGGAGCTCGATGTCTTCCTCCTCTCGCCGGTTCTTGTCGTTTCCCCCCGCGGGGATGGTTTCGGCGTAACGCATCCGCCAAACGACCGCCGGGTGCTCGCCGTCCACTCGCTTGAGCCAGCCGTAGTCGAACATCTGGCCGTGCGTCCCCTCGCCGAGAGCAAGGATGCGCGCCCGCAGCTTCTCCTTGAGTTGGAAGCGTTCGACGGCGTGGCGGTCGTCGCCGATCCCAAGCAGCTGCGCCAGGATCTTGGGATCGTTGTCCTCGACATATTCCCCGACGCTATCGCGAGAGAAATCCTTTCCTACACCCCACAACTGGATACCCCAGGCATCGGGATCGCGAGGCGGCGGAGCGTTCCATTCCCCGAAGGCATGGGAGTCGTCGGTCCAGTAGCACACGAGGTAATCACCGGGGGCGAGTGAGATCGTCTCATCGGCCATCCGATTCTTCGACGCCCCGCCAGCCGGCCGAGTGTTGTCGCGATTCATCACCCACACGGTCTCATGAGTGCGGGCTCCCTCGATCCACCCGAAGTCGGCGAAGCGATTGTCCCCTTCGTCGTATTCTCCGAGGGCGAGAACTCTCACCTTGATCGGCCGCAGCACCTTGAGGCCGCGCATCACGAAGGTGTTGTTGGGCTGATGATCGAGAGAGACGATCCGGTTGGCCGCCAGCGGATCCTCGACGTTGGCCTTGAAGTGAGCGCGGGCGCCGTCGTTATCGAAAAGGGCGATGCCCCAGAATTCGGGATCATCGGGCGGGTTCAGGTTCCATTGGCCCCAGGCATGGGAGTCGTCGGTCGCATAGCAGAGAAGATAGGTGCCGGCGTCGAGGTGAACGGTGTCGCGGAACATGCGGTTCTTTTGCGCCCCGCCGGCCCGGCGGCTGTTCTGGGGCGTCATGTCCCATACTCGTTCCCGGGTGTCGGCGCGGACGATCCAACCCATATCGGCCATGCTCTTGGTCTTGGAGTCGTATTCGCCGATCGCATAAACCACCAGATTGACCGGCGCATCCACGCGGAACGGGATTCGTTCGGCCGCGTTGTTCCCCGGATGCGCGATGCGAAGGAGGGGGTTGAACTGCGGGCGCGCCGCGCTGCCGGTCTTGACCGCCGAGGCATCCTGGTCGCGGCAGGTGATCTCGAGCTTCCAGTCGTCCTCGCGCAGATTGCCGCCGCCCGTCTCGGTGACTCGGCGGCCGAGCTTGATGCCGAACCAGCCCTTGATGTCCATGCGATAGACATCGCCGTAGGTGGTGAAATAGACCTCGTAGTGGCCGGGCTCGAGATGAAGTGTGTTCTCCTGCTTGACGAGCACCATGCCCGGATTGCGTTGGCGATGGGTGCGATCGGCCTCGTTCGGATCGATGGTCCATACGACCTTCCGCGACTCGCTGTCGATGATCCAGGGATAGGCGACGAGGTCGTTGCTCTGGTCGGCAAGCGTGGCAGTGGCGCTGATTCGGAGCTCGACCGGACGCTCGACGGCGAGGTTGCCGGTGTGAAGCTCGTTGGGCTCGATCGAATCCCAGCGGAGGACCTGAGCTGCGCCGGCGGGGAAGGAGAGAATCCCGAGAAAGAGGATGGCGGCGATCGACGAAGCAGCGATCGGCGGCCAGCCAAGCCGCGCGATCCAAGGCAAAGCCATGGCGCGAGGCAAAGCGATGGCGCGAGGCAAAGCGAACACCCTGGCGCTCGGCTCGATGCCGGCACGATCCAAGATCTCAGCTGCCTCGTGGGTATCGTCCACGGGTTACCGGTGATCGCGATCTCGGGGGCAGGAAGGGGTCTGGCCCCTTGCCAGGAAACCCATAGTCTATGACGAGATTCGGGGGATTCGGGTTCCGTTCTCGGCCGGTCCTTCTGCTCCTCCTCGCCGCTCTCGGCGGACGCCTCGCCTATGTCCTCCTCCTTCATCCCACCCCCGCCGGGCAGAACCTCCTCATCGACTCGGCCTTCTACGACGAGCGGGCCTCGGCGATCGCCGCCGGGAAGGGGTTCGGGCCCGGACCCTACTTCATGAACCCGGGCTATCCCTATCTCCTGGCGGTGCTTTACGCGCTCGGGGCTCGAGGACCCCTGAGTATCGGAATAGTTCAGAGCCTGACCGGGACCGGGGCCACCCTCGGAATCGGACTCCTGGCTCGGAGGTGGTTCAGCGACCCGCGGGTGGGGCTCGCGGCGATGGGGATCGCCGCCTTGTATGCCCCGTTCTGGTTCTATGACGGGGCGATCCTCACCGCGAGCCCGATCCTGGCTGGGAGCGTCCTCCTTCTCCTCCTCCTCGAGCGGCTCCGCGATCGCCCTGGAGCCCGACTCGCGAGCGCCGCCGGCGCGGTAGCGGCTCTGGTCGCGCTCATGCGCCCGACCGTCCTCCTCTTCGTCGCCCCGCTTCCCTGGCTCCTGGCTGCAGGCCATTCATCCGCCGATGGCGAAGCAGTTGCCCGACCTGCGAGCTCGCCGGGTGTCAACCCTGCACCCGGGCTTCGGCGGGCGGGCTTCTGGGTGATCGCGGTCACCTGTCTCGGCATCCTGCCCGCCACGGTGCGCAACCTGGTCGTCTCCGGCGAGCCGGTGCTTCTCACGACCGGGGTCGGGATGAACTTCTATACCGGCCATCACCCCGGTGCGACCGGGGTCTACGCCGGAGCCCCGTTCGTGTCGAGCTATGAGCCGGTGTTCGAGCGCGCCGACTTCCAGCGGGAGGCCGAGCGGAGGAGCGGCCGCCGGCTCACCGCGAGCGAGGCGTCGCATTTCTGGCTCATGGAGGGGCTGCGCTCGATCGGGTCGACCCCTTGGGCGACGCTCCGCCGTGAGCTCGCGAAGCTCGCCCTCGCCTTTCATCATGTCGAGTCGCAGAACAACTTGAGCTTCGACTTTGTCCGCGATCAGGTGCCGCTTCTCCGCTTCAATCCGCTCGACTTCCGTTTGATCGGGCCGCTCGGTCTTGCCGGTCTCGCTCTTCTCGGCCGGAGGGGAGGCGACCGAGCGATTCTCGGTCTCGGATTCGCCGCCGCTCACCTGGCGGCGATGCTCATCTTCTTCGTCTCCTCCGAGTATCGATTGCCGCTCCTCGTCCTCCTCATACCGGCGGCCGGTGCCTTCCTGATCGCGGTCGTCGATCGTCTGCGGGGTGGACCCGCGCTTCCGCGCGCCGCAGTCTGGCTTCTCGTCCTCGGATTGGTGGCGGCCAACCGCGAGACCGAGCTCACTCATCGCCTCTCCTCCCGCCGGGTGGATTACCTGAATTTCGCCACCCTTGCCGAGGCCCGCGGCGACTTGCCTCAGGCTCTTGCTCTACTCGACCGCGCGCTCGCCTACGATCCGGCTTTCATTCCGGCTCTTCGCCGACAAGCATCTCTCGCCCGTCGAGTGGGACTCTCGGAATTGGCGACGAGGACTGAAGCGAAGATCGCCGCCTTGCCCGCCGCCGAATCGGGAACAACAGAGGATGGCGGATCGGGAGCGACCGAAGGTGGCGAATCGGATATCGCCCGCGGCGGCGAATCACACCCGGGAGAGATCGATCGCGCCGTCGGGCTCTACCGCACCGGCCGCTACGACGAAGCTCTCGCCGCCTTCACGAATCTCGCCCGCGGCCAGGCCGGCGACGACCCGCGGCTCCTCAATAACATCGGCCTCTGTCTCTACAAGCTCGGGCGGCTCTCCGAAGCGGAGTCGGCGCTCCGGCGAGCCCATGCGCGCGATCCCGGATACACGCGGGCGCTCAGCAACCTGGGTCTGGTGCTCGAGGGCGCGGGAAGGTCGAAGGAGGCGGAGGCGATCTGGCGGGAGGTCCTGTCCCGCGAGCCGGACAATGCCCTCGCCCGCCGGCAGCTCGCGCGATAGTTCAACCTCAACTCGATAGTCGTTTCGGCCGGGAGGCGGGCCGCGGCACGGCCGCCGCATGCTCGAGGTGCGATCGGTGCATGCCGTCGATGATCCGCTGAGCGCGCACCCCCGTCTGGAGGTCGGGGTCCCCCGGCCGCGGGGAGCCGTCGATCGCTCGCACCAGCGCATCGACCACCTGGATGAAGGGGGCCAAGCGGCCGTCGGCATATTCACGTCGAAGCTCGAGGTCCTCGGGAATCGGAACTTCCTCGAGGGTCGAATCGCCGGCGCGCGCCGCGCGCAGCACCGCGCCG
>JBIOUT010000207.1:0-6561 GCA_044867365.1 Candidatus Eiseniibacteriota bacterium
GAGCGGGGAGGCGGGGGGACGCCGATCGAATGGCGGGCCTGGCCGGCAGCGGGTCGGCCGGTGCAGGCAGCGGCGGTGGGATTGGCGGTGGTGTCGGCTTCCTTCGGTCTCGGAGCCTACGGCGGCGATCTATTCCTCGGGATCGCTTGTCTCGCCGTCCTCTTCTTGTCGCTCTCCGCTTACTTTCTCCCCACGCGCTATCGGATGGATGAGGAAGGCGTCGAGGTCTCCCGTCTCGGTCGCATCCGCCGGCCGTGGAGATCTCTGCGGAGCTTCGCCGCCGACGGGAGAGGGATCACCCTGAGCCCCTACCGGCGCTCGACCTGGCTCGAGCCGTACCGCAGTCTCCGCCTCCTCTATCAGGACAACCGGGATGAAGTGCTGGCAGCGGTAGCGGCGCGTCTCGAGCCTCGGCGCTCGCGAAAGGACCCGAGCGGTGAGTAAGACGTTCGCTCCCGAGGACGAGGCCCTGCTCGAGGCGATGGCGGCGCGGGTGGTGCGGATGGGACTCGCAGCTCCCGCGGTCTTCTTCCTCGAATCGGTCAAGCCGCTCAGCTTCCTCGGCAGCCAGGCGCTCGTCTTCTTCGAACCTTTGGTGCGCTCGATCTTCCATCTCGCCCAGTACGAGCGTTTCGCCCGGCTGTTGGAGGATCGCGACGCGGTGGAGCGGCTTCTCGAGCGGATCGAGGCGCTCGATGAAGAGGCCCGTGAACGCGAGCGAGCGGCGCGCAGAAAGCAGCGGGATGAGCGGGCCGCGGCTCGCGCCGCCCGCAAGGCCGCCAAACGCGGAATGGATTAATGGACGAAACGCGCCGCTTTGCCGTCCAGGCCTTCTCCGCTATACTCACGCCTCGTTGTCTTCGCTCGTGATGTGGATTGCATCCACGGCACGCCCGTCGCCGGTCTCCCTACGTTCATGTTGATGAATCGATGACCGTCAATTTGGAACCGGAAAAGATCCGTTCCATCCTCGCCACCGACTGCGGCTCGACCACGACCAAGGCGATCCTCATCGAGAAACAAGGCGATTCCTATCGCCTGGTGGTGCGCGGAGAGGCGCCGACGACCGTCGAGGCCCCGTTCGAGGACGTCACCCGCGGGGTGCTCAACGCCATTCGCGAGGTCGAGGAGTTGCGCGGCCGCACCATCCTCGATGGCGATCACATCATGACCCCCCAGCAGGGCGACCGCGGCGTCGACCTCTATCTCTCGACCTCGTCCGCGGGCGGCGGTCTGCAAATGATGGTCACCGGCGTCGTCAAGCAGATGACCGGCGAGAGCGCCCAGCGCGCCGCTCTCGGCGCCGGCGCCATCGTCATGGATGTGGTCGCCTCCAACGACGGCCGGCTCCCGCACCAGAAGATCCGCCGCATCCGCCAGCTTCGCCCCGACATGATTCTTCTCTCCGGCGGGACCGACGGCGGCACCACTCAGCATGTGGTCGAGGTCGCCGAGCTCATCGCCGCCGCCGAGCCCAAGGCGCGTCTCGGCGCCGGATACGACATGCCGGTCATCTTCGCCGGCAACAAGGATGCCCGTCCGCTCATCGAAGAGCGCCTCGCCGACAAGACGGCGCTCGTCATCACCGAGAACCTGCGCCCGACCCTCGAGCGCGAGAACCTGGGCCCGGCGCGGGACAAGATCCACGATCTCTTCATGGAGCACGTCATGGCGCATGCGCCGGGGTACTCGAAGCTCCTCTCCTGGACTCCGGTCCCGGTCATGCCCACACCGAGCGCGGTCGGCGACATCATCCAGACCATCGCCCGCGAGGAGGGGATCTCGGTCGTCGGCGTCGACATCGGCGGCGCCACGACCGACGTGTTCTCGGTGTTTCAAGGCGTTTTCAACCGCACGGTGAGCGCCAATCTCGGGATGAGCTACTCGGTGTCCAATGTCCTGGCCGAGGCCGGCCTGGCCAACGTCATGCGCTGGGTGCCGTTCGACCTCGCCGAGGCCGATCTGCGCAATCGGATCAAGAACAAGATGGTGCGTCCGACCACCATCCCGCAGACCCTCGAGGAGCTGATGATCGAGCAGGCGATCGCCCGCGAGGCGCTCCGGCTCGCCTTCGAGCAGCACAAGCAGCTGGCCGTCGGTCTCAAGGGAGTGCAGCAGGAGCGGACCATCTCCGACACCTTCGACCAGCGAACGAGCGGAGCGACCCTGATCGATCTCGTCGCCCTCAATCTCCTCGTCGGCTCGGGGGGCGTCCTCTCCCATGCTCCGCGCCGGGTGCAGGCGGCTCACATGCTCCTCGACGCCTTCCTGCCCGAGGGAGTGACCGAGCTCGCCGTCGATTCCATCTTCATGATGCCGCAACTCGGGGTTCTCGCCTCGGTGCATCCCAAGGCGGCGACCGAGGTCTTCCACAAGGATTGCTTGATTCGATTGGGAATGGCGGTGGCGCCCTGGGGTGCGGGGCGTGCGGGCGAGGTGGCGATCCGGGCGTCGATCACGCCTCAGGGAGGCAAGCCCGAGGAGTTCGAGGTGCGCTACGGCGAGATCCGCCGCATTCCGATGGCGCTCGGCGAAGCCTGCGATGCGGTCCTCACTCCCGGCCGTAACCTCGATCTCGGCGAGGGCAAGGGGAAGCCGATCCATGCCCGGCTGAGCGGCGGCGCCGTCGGGCTCATTCTCGACGGTCGCGGGCGCCGCCCCTTCGTCCTGCCCGAGGATCGCGCCCAGCGCATCGCCGCTCTCGGCCGCTGGGTGGAGGCTCTCGACGCCTATCCCGCTCGGCGATCCGAAACCCGCCCGGCGGCGCAGACCGCAGCGGCGGCGGTCTGAGTTTGCGGAGGCGGACATGGCGCATGCCTATACTCCCGGCCTTACGGTGACCCGCGCCGCCACGCTGCGGCGCGAGCGTCGCCTTCCCATCCCCGGTCAGGTGACGGTCAAGCAAGGGCAGCATGTCGAAGCCACCGATGTCGTGGCGCGCACCGAGCTCCCCGGCAATGTGCAGACGGTGAACGTGGCCAACATTCTCGGCATCCTCCCCGAGGATCTCGAGCGGACGCTCATCAAGAAGGAAGGCGATGCCGTCGCTCCGGGAGAGGTGTTCGCGATGTCGAAGAGCTTCTTCGGCCTCTTCACCTCGCGGGTCAAGTCGCCTTGCGCGGGCAGCATCGAAACCGCCTCGCGGGTGACCGGCAACGTCATCCTGCGCGAGCCTCCGATTCCGCTCGCCGTCAATGCCTATGTGAGCGGATCCGTCGTCGAGGTCATCGAGCGCCAGGGGGTCGTCGTCGAGACCCACGGCGCTTTCGTTCAGGGGATCTTCGGCATCGGCGGCGAGACCCACGGGAAGCTCGAGGTCGCAATCGAGAGCCCCGCTCTAGAGCTCACTCCCGCTTCGATCGAGGCCTTGGGGGCCGCTGCTGCGGGCGCGATTCTCATCGGGGGTTCGCACGTCTCTCATTCGACCCTTGCCGCGGCGGTCAAAGCCGGAGTGCGGGGCGTGGTCGTCGGCGGCTTCTCCGACCAGGATCTGCGCCAGCTCCTCGGCTACGACCTCGGGGTCGCGATCACCGGACACGAGGAAGTGGGAATCACCCTCATGGTGACCGAGGGATTCGGGAAGATGCCGATGGCGCAGAAGACCTTCGATCTCCTGACTGCCAATGACGGGCGGATGGCCTCGCTCAACGGCGCCACTCAGATCCGCGCCGGAGTGCTCAGGCCGGAGCTCATCGTTCCCGATGCGCGGGCGGTCAAGGAAGAGAAGATGGCCGCTCATGCCGGCGGACTCACTCTCGGAACTCCGGTGCGCGTCATCCGGGAGCCTTGTTTCGGATGGCTCGGCAAGGTGACCGACCTCCCGAGCGAGCTCCAGGAGCTCGAGACCGAGGCCAAGGTGCGTGTCCTCGAAGTCGAGTTCGCGAGCGGAGAGAGGCGCGTGCTGCCTCGCGCCAACGTCGAGATGATCGAGGGCTAGAATAGGGGAGCCCGGCCCGACACGCCGAGCAGCAGTTCCCTTGACACAATCTTTGGCTGGGCGTAGCGTCCCGGCCAATGGCGACCAGCCGCCGATCCCTGTTTCCTTTCCCCTCCGCCGCCCTCGTTTTCGCCTTTCTCACCGCTTCCAGCGTCGCAGCGCAGAATTCTGAGGGGGTGAAGCCCCCGTCTCCTCCCCGGAATCTTCGGGTCGAGGACGTCAAAAACGACGGCGGCGGCGCCCTGCGTTTGACCTGGGAGACTCCCGGCGATTCGCTCCTCGGCTATGAGATTCGCCGTGCCGAGTCGCAGGAAGGCCCGTTCGCGGCCATCGATACGCTCGAGGCTTCGAGTACCACATTCGACGACCGCGGCGAGCCCGGCCGGCTCCGGGACGGCCAGCGGTATTCCTACCAAGTGGTGGCCATGGGACTCGGTGGCCGGGCGGAGAGCGAAATCGCCTCCGGCGTCCCGCACTGGAGTCTCTTCAATTTCGCGCTCGCCAATCTCTTCCTCATCATCATCGTGTTCTTCGTCCTCGTTCTCCTGTTCACCGGCCGTGCGCAGTCACAATCGGCGAAAGGTGTCACGCCCTTCGTCCGCAAGATCGCCGGTCTCACCGCCATCGAGGAAGCCGTCGGCCGAGCAACCGAGATGGGTCGGGCCGTCCTCTACGTCCCTGGGATCGACGACGCCAACAACATCCAGACCATCTACTCGATGATCATTCTCGGCAACGTGGCCAAGACCGTGGCGCGTTACGAGACCCCGCTCATCGTTCCCATTTGCAAGGCCTTCGTCGTGCCGCTGGCGGAGGAAACGGTGCGACAGGGCTATGTCGACGCCGGCCGCCCCGACGCCTATAACGCCAACAACATTCGCTATCTTTCCGATGAGCAGTTCGCCTTCACCGCCGGTGTCGACGGGATCATGCTCCGCGAGAAGCCGGCGGCCAATCTCTTCCTGGGCTCATTCTTCGCCGAGTCGCTCATTCTCGCCGAGACCGGCTTCGCCACCGGCGCGGTGCAGATCGCCGGCACCGCCAACATCCATCAGCTCCCCTTCTTCGTCGTCGCCTGCGATTACACTCTGATCGGAGAGGAGTTCTATGCCGCTTCCGCCTACCTGTCGCGGTCGCCGAAGCTGATCGGAGTGCTCAAGGGAACGGACTTGATGAAGATCCTCCTCATCGTCCTGATGGTCGTCGGGGCCCTCGCCTCGAGCCTGGGCTGGGAGGCCTTCCGCCAGTGGTTCGTCATCAGTTGAGGGGCGTAGCCGAGGGGCCGAGTTGCTGAGACGCGAGTTCCCGCTCGTCATCACTCTCGTTGTCGGGCTCTTCATGGTCGTGGGCCTCTTCGTTCCCGAGCGCCACTTCACCGCCGGCCGCACCGAGTTCGAAGCCTGGGCGATCATCATCCGCGCCTTCGCCGTCGTCCTCGGAGTGGCCAACATCGCCCGCATCAGCGCCCTCCGCATCAGTCGCCGCGACCCCGATTGGGCCTACCACGTGCCGCTTCTCATCGGGCTCTTCTTCATGATTGCCATTGGGGTCGCCGGCACTTGGGCCCCGGCGCCGATCTTCGGCATCACTGAAGGCACTCTGTTCAACGATCTCTATCTCAATGTCTATGTGCCCATGCAGGGCACCATGTTCGCCTTGCTCGCCTTCTACATCGCCTCGGCCGCCTTCCGCGCCTTCCGGGTGCGCTCGCTCGAAGCGGGACTCCTGGCGGTGGCGGCGGTTCTGGTGATGCTCGGACGAGTGCCGATCGGGACGGTCATCTGGGATCAGCTGCCCTCGATCGCCGACTGGATCATGAACGTGCCCAACAATGCGGCGAAGCGCGCGATCTTGATCGGTGCGGCGCTCGGCGCCATCGCCACCGGCCTCAAGGTGATCCTCGGCCTCGAGCGCAATTACCTGGGCGGGGATTGACCGATGAGCCTCGCCGAACGCCTTCAGCGCCTCGATCGCCGGTGGATCTTCCTGGCGGTGATGATCGTCATTCTCATCCCTTACATCCGTCCGATCGGGCTCCCCATCCGGGTGTCCAAGGAAGCGGCCGCCTTCCATGCAGCGGTCGAGCGTGTGCCCGAGGGCTCGACCGTCTTCCTCTCCGCCGATTTCGACCCGGGAGCCATGGCCGAGCTCTATCCAATGACGGTGGCGGCGCTCGAGCAATGCTTCCGGCGGAACCTCAAGGTTGTGGGCTTCTGTCTGTGGCCGGCCGGGCCGCCGCTTCTGAACCAGGCGATGGCCGAGGTGGCACCGCGCTACAACAAGCAGTATGGGGTCGACTATGTGAACCTGGGCTTCAAGGACGGGCAGGAAGCGGTGATGGTCATGATCGGATCCTCGATACGCGAAGCCTTTCCCTCCGATTTCAACGGCAAGCCGATCGGCCAGCTTCCGATCATGAAGGGGATCCAGAACTTCCGGAGCGTCTACATTCTCATCAACATCTCGGCCGGTTATCCGGGCACCAAGGAATGGGTGCAGCAGGTGGGCTCGCGCTTCCGGAACATCGAAGGGCGGATCATCCCTATCGTTTCGGGTTGCACTGCGGTGAGCGCGCCCGAGTATTACGCCTACGTCAACGCCGGCCAGCTCGACGGTCTGCTCGG
>JBIOUT010000208.1:0-6008 GCA_044867365.1 Candidatus Eiseniibacteriota bacterium
CGACTCCGGTGCCGGCGGCGGCACCGACGATGGCACCAAGCTTGGCATTGTCGCCCAGGACTTCACCGAGGACGGCGCCGGCAGCGGTGCCGCCGACGATCGTCGCCACATCGCGCTTCTTGGTGCCGGGGGCTTCGATCTTACCCTCGACCATCGCGGTTTCCACAGGTCGGCTGCCCGCGACTGTTTCGATCGAGGTGATGTTCATCGCCAGGACCGCGCGCCCCGTGACGCGACCGGATCCCTCGACCTGGGCCACCGTCCCCTTCGCCGCCGCCCCGTCGGGGACCACGAGCTGATCTTCTTGCCGGATTCCGCCGATCACATGCGCCTGCACCGGATCGCCGGGATGGTTCGTCTTCGAGCTGAGCGTCTGATCGAGCACAATGGTGAAGGTCGTTCCCGCCGGGACGACGATCTCCATCGTGGTTGGCTCAGGAGGGGCCTCGGCGTGGCGTTCTCCTCCGCCCATACGCTCTCCGCCACCCGCTTTCTGGGCCTCCTCGGCCTCCTTGTCCCCGCTTCGAGCACAAGCCGCGACCAGGGCCAAGAGGGCCAGGAGGGTCAAGGATGGGGCTCGCTTGAACATGACGGTCTCCTTTTGGTTTGCGGCCCCGGCGCACCGAGCACCGGGGGAGCGAAACATTACAGGATCTTCTGCCGATACCCAAGCTACGGGCCAAAGCGTCCCCCATAGGGAGGGATGCGGCCGGGGGGGGTGCTGGTCATCATGCGAGAGATCCGCGAGGTCGACGTTTTCAACGCCACTCGTCGAGTCAAGCTGGCATACGCCCAGATCGCCCGCGGCCATTGGAGCCGAGCCCGCGGGCTCATCGGAACGAAACCGCTCGCTCCCCATGAGGCGCTCATCATCGATCCGTCGATGGGGGTTCATACCTGGTTCATGACCTATCCGATCGACGTGATCTATGTGGACGACAACGATCGGGTGGTCGACCTCGATGAGGACATGCTTCCCTGGCGCATGGGGCGAATCCGCTTCAAGTCCTCGTATGTGATCGAGTTGGCGGTGGGAGCGATTCGCACGAGCCGCACCGAGATCGGAGACCAGCTCCGCATCGAGCAGTCGCTGGGCAGGGGCGCGGCTTACGCGATAGCTCGCGGTCGCGTCTAGGACTGCGGGTGGACGGGGCGGGGCCAGCGCTCGAGCTGGCGGCGGTGGCGCAGCAGGTGGACGATGGCGTGCTCGAGGATCATCTCCGGGTCATAGACGGGTCCCCATCGCACCTTGAATTGGATCGCGGCATAGGTCGGCTCATCCACATCGTAAAGACCATCGAGCGCGCCTTCGGTGTAACGAAGCGCATCCGCCAGTCCGGCCCGCACCTCGGTTGCTGCCCGGATCCCCTTCGCATCGATCCGTTCCTCTGATTTGGGGAGCCCTCTCGCCTGGCGCACATAATTGGCGTAGCCGCGCGCAGCATTGACCACATGTGCGCACATCGCGCGTATCGAGACGGTGTCCGGGTCGTTGCTTGCCTGCGTCCAGTCGAGACTCTCGGACGGCAACGACTCGAGCATCCGGCAGAAGTCTTCGGCGGCGCGACTGTACTCATCCATGATGGCGCCGAAGGTGCCGCTGCGTCCCGGCCGGTCGATGAAGAACTCGATCCCCGTTCGCATCGTCTTGGCGCCTTCCATTCGTTCGAGCTCCTTGCTCAACCCGCTCGATCGAGGAGCATCAGTCCGAGAATGGCGGGGAGGACGATGAGCGAGGCGCGGAAAAGGCTGCGCGCATCGGCATCGGCGCGGTTGCGGGCAAAGGCGATGGCGCGGTTCAGGAATCCGACCGAGAGAAGCGTCGCTCCCGCCGCATAAACCGCTCCGCTCATGCCGATCAGCGCCGGCAGGAGTGATGCCGGAACGAGGAGAGCGGCGGTCAACACCATCTCGCGGGCGGTCCGCCGCCCGTTTGGATCGACGACGGGGAGCATCGGCAACTCCGCTCGCGCGTAGTCCTGACGATAGAGCCAGCCGATCGCAAAGAAATGGGGGAGCTGCCAGAGGAAGAGGATGGCGAAGAGGGCGACGGCTCCCGCTTCGAGCCCCCGGCCCGCCGCCACCCAGCCGATGACCGGCGGGAGCGCCCCGGGGACGGCGCCGACCACCGTGGACCAGGGCGTGCGCCGCTTGAGAGGGGTGTATGCGAGCACATAGGTGGCAAGGGTGAGGAGAGCGAGAAGCGCCGAGACGCGGCTCACCGCCACCGCGAGCCATGCTGCCCCCAAGGTGGCGGCGTCGACCGCGAAGACGAGAACGGCGCCCGGATCGAGCCGCCCGGCGGGGAGGGGACGGGTACGGGTGCGATTCATCCGTCCATCGGTGTCACGCTCGAGGAACTGGTTGAGTGCGCTTGCGCCACTCGCCACGAGCGCGGTGCCGAAGAGTGTGTGGAGAAGCTGGATCACATCCACGGTCCTGGGACTCGCAAGCGCGAATCCGATCCAGGTCGTCACCAGAACGAGGAGAGTGATGCGCGGCTTGGTGAGCTCGAGGTAATCGGGGAAGCGAGCCAGAGCGCCTTGGAGCAGCTGGCGGGCTCCGGTCGCGCTCGCCGGCGCCGGCCGAGGTGCGGCAACCGGGGTCGACACCGCGCTCATGGAGTCACCGGACGAGGAGTCGCCGCTGGCGCGCCGAGCGTAGGGACGGAGGTCCGGCGCAAAGAGCGATGATCGAAGCGGAAGCTTCGCAGCGTGACGACCAGGCTCGTGGCGAGGAGCAGCGCCCCACAGGCGACGTGAGCGGTGGCGGGCACGATCCCGAGCCCGGTCCACACGGTCAGTGCTCCGAGCCCAATCTGAGCGACGAGGAGCGTCGCCATCAGGAGCCCCGGTGCGAGAAGATGCCGATTCCGCCTTGGATCACGGACAACGACGAAAACCGTCGCGATGACGAGCAGCGCGACCGCCGCTGCACCCAGGCGATGGATGTAATGGATGGTCACCTGGGGAGAGGTGAGCGGCGGGATCCAGCGGCCGAGCGCTCGCGGGAAGTCGGGGATGGCGAGCCCCGATCCGGTATGGCGAACGATCGCCCCGATGATGAGCTGGATGTAGATCGCTGCGGTCGTCAGCGCCGCGAGCCGCCGGATAACGACGGACTCGCTCGACGATTGGCCCTCTGCCTCGAGCCACCACCGCGAAGTCACCACCGCCATACTGATGACCAGGCAAAAGAATGCCTGGGCCAGGCACGCATGAGCGACTGAGACGGCGGTCGGCAATTGCAAGAGGACGGTCAGCCCGCCGAGTAATCCCTGGGCGACGATGGCCCCGATCGCCAGGAGCCCGAGCCGCCGTACCCAGCATCGCGGCTCTCGCCTCTGAAGCCGGAGCGCCAGGGTCACGGTGAGCAGGCCGACGATGGCCGCCACCATCCGATGCCCGTGCTCGTAGAGGATACCGCCGACCATCGGCGGAAAGAGCGTCCCGTAGGAGAGCGGCCAGTCGGGAACCGCGAGCCCCGATCCCGTCGAGGTCACCAATCCGCCGGCGGTGATCAGCACCACCGTCGAAGCCGCAGTAATTACCGCGAACCGATGGACGCTCATACGATTGATCATTTGCTTGGCGCCGTAGCCCGGCGACATGCTGAAACTCGAGGCCTGGCTATGCCGAAGCCTTCCCTACGCCGAGGCCTGGAAGGTGAAGCTCACCTGCGCGGCCTCGCCGGCCTTGACGGTCACCGTCTGCGTCTGGGTGCCGTACTGCTCGTGCCATGCCTCGATCGTGTACGTGCCTTCCGGCAGATCCTTGATCTCGAAAGTGCCGGCCTCCCCGGTGACGCTGTAGAAGGGGTGCTTGAGCACTCCCGCCCAGGATTCCATCCAGGGGTGGACGTCGCACTTGATCCGCACCATGACTTCTTCGGCGGCGAACTTCTTGGTGATCTCCATGCCCTTGGTCGGCATGCCGAGGTTGAACTGGGGGCTGTTCTTGGCCAGCACGTGAATGTTGTGCAGAGTGGCATCCGAGTTGAGGATCTTGAGCGGCTGGCCGACCATGATCCCGAACACATGCGGGTGATAGGTGCAACCGTGCTGATCGATGGTGACCGGCTCGGTGGGGGTGGGGAATGTCTTCCCGTCGAGCCCTTCCTTGACGTAGACGAAGACGTTGCGCAGCGTGCCATCGGCATTGACCACGACCTTCTCGGCGGTCGCCGGAACATCGGCGTGCTGCGTCTTGCAGTAGGCGTCGGCGTCCATCTTGATCTTGGGCTGCGCCGGTGCCGTGCCGCTGAGCGCCACCGCCCCCTTGACCGAGCCGGTGCCGCCCGCCGGGGCCTGAGCGGTTGCCGCAGGCTCGCCCTGAGTGGCGGGCGCCTGCTCGGCCGGCGCCTTTTCCCCGCCTCCGCCGCAACCCGCGGCGGCGACGATGAGGCAGGAAGAGACGAAGACAAACCATGCTTTGGAATACATGCGGGGTTTTCTCCTGAAAGGAAGGTCAGTGTTTACAAGCAGATCAACATGCTCAAGCGACGAACTCTAGTGCACAAACGCCTGGCTTTCAACGGCTTTTCTCGGCTCAGGACGCGGTCCGGCTGCATCCCGCCCGCTCCGGGCGCCGGGGTCTGGAGGGCCGGCAGCGCCGCTGGAGAGCCCCGGCGCTCCCGGCCTTTCCCCGGTTGCACTCGACGAGCCGTGTCCGTAGGATCATCTGGCTTTGTCGGATACCGCGGCGGGCGAGCAAAGAGCGCGCGCCGTCGCACGCGAATCGACCGGTCGGGAAGCCACCGGGGAGTGTGCATGGCCTTCTGGCTCGGCCTCATGATCTGGGCGGTGACGCTGGCGAGCGTTGCACTCTTCAACGTGCATTATTTCAGCTTGCCGGCGGCGATTTCGAGCGCGGCGCGCGAGATCGACGCCCAGTTCGCCTTGACTCTGGCGATCACCGGAGTCGCCTTCGTCCTCGCCGAGGGCTTGTTGGGATTCTTCATCATTGCCTATCGCGATCGCCCGGGACGAGTGGCTCGGTATCTGCGCGGCAACGATGCGCTCGAGATCGGGAGCGCCGTCGTCGTCGGCATCGTCTTCGTCTCGCTCGCGGTTATGGGCCTCCGAATCTGGAAGGAGGTTCATCTCTCGGGGACGCCTGCAGGCGCCATGCCGGTGGAGATCACGGGAGAGCAGTTCGCGTGGAACATCCGTTACCCGGGTCCCGACGGCCGGTTCGGCCGCACTTCGCCCGATCTTTTCGATCCGACGGCGAACCCCGTGGGTATCGTCCCCGACGATCCCGCGGGCCGGGATGACATCGTCGGCCTCAACACCTTGACCGTCCCTGCCGGTCGACCGGTCGAGCTTCACCTGCGCTCGAAGGATGTGATCCACAGCTTTTTCATGCCGGTCCTGCGCATCAAGCAGGACATGGTTCCGGGTATGGAGATCCCACTCTGGTTCCTCGCCGAAAAGCCCGGATCCTATGAGGTGGCTTGTGCAGAGCTCTGTGGCCTGGGGCATTACCGGATGCGAGGCACGCTCCAGGTGATGGATCCCGGCGCGTTCGAGAGCTGGCTCAACGAGCAGGCCGCTCAGGGAGGGCAGTAAAGCGATGACGGTGGCGCACCACCATCCCGCGGTCCATGAAGCCCCGAAGGGCTTCATCTCCCGTTACATCTTCAGCAAAGACCACAAGGTGATCGGCATCCAGTACTGGTGGCTCGCCTTCGTGGCGGTCTTTGTGGGCATGGCGCTCTCCTTCCTCATGCGCCTGCAACTTGCCTATCCAACTCACCAATGGCCGTTGCTCGCCAAGATCTTCAAGACCGGGATGGCGGGGGGAGTGATGGCGCCGGAGTTCTACCTGGCTCTGGTGACCATGCACGGCACGATCATGGTGTTCTTCGTGCTCACCACCGCACCCCAGGGCGGCTTCGGGAACTTCGCCCTGCCGCTCCAGATCGGCGCCCGCGACATGGCGTTCCCCACCCTCAACATGCTCTCCTTCTGGGTGACGTTCGTCGGGTTCGTGGTGCTCGTCGCCGCC
>JBIOUT010000209.1:0-5275 GCA_044867365.1 Candidatus Eiseniibacteriota bacterium
GTGACATCGGTCGCGCGCGAGGTCGGTGTGGAGGGGCGTCTCGGCGGACAAGCGAACGTGCCGGGCGCCGCCGGCACCTGGAAGGATCTGACCGCCAACGTCAACCTATTGGCCGCCAACCTCACCACTCAGGTCCGCGCCATCGCCGAGGTGGCCACCGCGGTGACCAAGGGCGACCTCACTCGCTCGATCCAGGTCGATGCTCGCGGCGAGGTCTCCGACTTGAAAGACAACATCAACGCGATGATCGGCAACCTCCGCGCCACCACCGAACGCAACAACGAGCAGGACTGGCTCAAGACCAACCTCGCCAAGTTCAGCGGCATGATGCAGGGACAGCGCGATCTGATCACCCTGGCTCAGACGCTGCTCTCCGAGCTGGCGCCCCTGGTCAATGCCCACCAGGGTGTCATTTACGTCATCGATCAAGAAGACGGCACCTCCTATCTGAAGCAAGTCGCCGGCTATGCCGATGTCCACGAATCGCGCCCCCGCCGCTACATGTTCGGCGAAGGGCTCGTGGGCCAATGCGCCGTCGAACGCCAGCGCATCCTGCTTGCCGATCCACCCGCCGATTCGATCCAGATCTCCTCGGGTTTGGTCAGCTCGCCGCCGCGCAATGTCATCGTCCTGCCCGTCCTCTTCGAGGGCGAGATCAAGGCGGTGATCGAGCTCGCATCCGTCGGCGAATTCACCGCTTCGCATATCGGCTTTCTCGAGCAGCTCACCGGTTCGATCGGGGTCGTCCTCAACACCATCAGCGCCACGATGCGTACCGAAGGCCTGCTCGAGCAGTCTCAACAGCTGGCCGGCGAGCTCCAGGCGCAGAAGCGGGAGCTGCAGCAAACGAATGACGAGCTGGCGCTCAAGGCCAAGCTCCTCGCCGAGCAGAACGCCGAGGTCGAGCGCAAGAACGAAGAGATCGAGCAAGCCCGGCGCGCCCTCGAGGAGAAGGCGGCCGAGCTCGCCCTCACCTCGCGGTACAAGTCGGAGTTCCTCGCCAACATGTCGCACGAGCTCCGGACTCCACTCAACTCCATCCTCATTCTCGGGCAACAGCTCGGAGAGAACATGGAAGGCAACTTGACTGAACGCCAGGTCGAGTTCGCAAAGACCATCCATGCCGCGGGCACCGATCTCCTCAACCTGATCAGCGACGTCCTGGATCTGTCCAAGATCGAGTCGGGAACCGTCACCGTCGAGTGCGAAGAGCTGCCGTTCCAGAGATTGCGGGAGACGGTTGAACGGAGCTTCCGCCACGAAGCCGAAAGCCGCCAGCTCGCCTTCGTGACCGAGATCGACCCCGCCCTCCCTCAGGCGATGACCACCGATCCCAAGCGGCTCCTGCAGGTGCTCAAGAACCTGCTCTCCAACGCCTTCAAGTTCACCGAGCAGGGAGGGATCCGCCTCCAGATCGGAGTGGCCAAGAGCGGCTGGAGCTCCGAGCATTCGATCCTCAACCATGCCCCGACGGTTGTGGGCCTGTCGGTGACCGACACCGGCGTCGGGATTCCTCTCGAGAAGCAGAGGATCATCTTCGAGGCTTTCCAGCAGGCGGACGCAGGAACCGCCCGCAAGTACGGAGGCACCGGGCTCGGGTTGGCGATCAGTCGTGAGCTCGCGAGCCTCCTCGGCGGTGAGATCGGACTCCGCAGCGCCCCTGGTCAGGGCAGCACCTTCACCCTCTACGTGCCGCTCAGCTACATGGGAACCGCCACCGACCACCTGGTTTCGGAGGGGGTGGCGGCGGGCGCCGCCGGCAAGTTCCAGCCGACCCTCTCCGTCCTCCACACCGAGGAGCTGATCGACGACCGTGAGGATCTCACATCAGGAGACGCTGTCCTCCTCATCGTCGAGGATGATCCGCACTACGCGCGAGTGCTCCTCGATCTGGCGCGGAACTCCGGCTTCAAGGCCATCCTGGCCACCCGCGGCGGCGAAGCGCTCGAGCTCGCCCGAAAGCATCGGCCGACAGCGATATCCCTCGACATCTTCCTTCCCGACATGCTGGGATGGACCGTCCTCGATCAGGTCAAGCGCGACCCCGACACCCGGCACATCCCGGTGCAGATCGTCACCATCGAAGAGGATCGCAAGCACGGTCTCGAGCGCGGCGCATTCGCCCATCTCAACAAATCGATCACCACCGACGGCCTCGAGGTCGCCCTCGACCGCATCAAGAAGTTCGCCGCTCCCCGCATGCGCCAGCTCCTGGTGGTGGACGACGACCCGGCCGAGCAGCTGAGCATTGTCGAGCTGATCCGCCACGATGACGTCGAGATCACCATCGCGTCAACCGGGACCGAGGCGCTGGCGGCGCTCCGCTCCCGGTCGTTCGATTGCATGGTCCTCGACCTCCGCCTGCCCGACATCTCCGGTTTCGACCTGCTCAACGAGATCCAGGACAGCTCGGAGCTCAGTGAGGTGCCAATTGTCGTCTTCACCGGCAAGGAGCTCACCCGCGGCGAAGAAGCGCAGCTCCGCAAGGTGGCGAAGAGCATCATCGTCAAAGGCGTGCAGTCTCCCGAGCGCTTGCTCGACGAGACGGCTCTCTTCCTCCATCGGGTGATCGCCGATCTGCCGGCTCCCAAGCAGCGCATGCTCGAGAACCTGCATCAGTCGAACGAGGCGTTGATCGGCAAGAAGGTTCTGGTGGTCGACGACGACGTACGCAACATTTTTGCTCTATCGAGCCTTCTCGAACGGCATCACATGCATTCGATCAGCGCCATGACCGGCCAGGAGGCAATCCAGATCGTCCAGAGCACGTCGGATGTTTCGCTGGTGCTGATTGACATCATGATGCCGGAGATGGACGGCTACGAGACGATGCGCCAGATCCGGCAGGACCCGCGTTTCCGAGCTCTGCCGATGATCGCCCTCACCGCCAAAGCCATGAAGGGCGATCGCGAGAAATGTCTGGAGGCGGGAGCATCCGATTACATCGCCAAACCGGTAAATACCGAACAGCTCATGTCGCTGCTCAGGATCTGGCTCCAACGATAACCGGCAAGGGACCCCTGTTTCTCGGGAGAGCAATGGACATCAAGGGTACAGACAAGGTACCGGACACCATCGACATCAAGAGCACCGTCAACACCTGGGATGCCCCGGCGGCCGAGAACGAGATCGACCGGAAAACTGGCCTCCTCGACGAGCAAAGGGTCGATCGAGAGAAGGTGCAAATCCTCCTCGTCGACGATCAGCCGGCTCGGCTCCTGAGCTACGAGGCCATCCTCGGCGACCTCGGGGAGAATCTGGTGCGCGCGACATCGGGCACCGAGGCGCTGCAGCTTCTAATGCGGAGCGAGTTCGCCCTCATCATCCTCGACGTGAACATGCCCGGGATGGATGGATTCGAGACCGCCAGCCTGATCCACAACCATCCCCGCTTCGAAAAGACTCCGATCATCTTCGTGACCGCCGTGCACGTCACCGATCTCGATCGGCTTCGCGCCTACACCCTCGGCGCCGTCGACTACGTCTACATTCCGGTCATTCCCCAGATCCTGCGTAGTAAGGTCGCCGTACTCGTCGAGCTCTACCGGAAGCGAAGAGAGCTGCAGAAGGTCAACCTCGCCCTCGAGGCGACCAACGCCGAGCTCGCCCGCGCCAACGCCATCCTTCGCGCCGAAAAGACCCGGGAGCTCGAGGAGCTCAACCATAAGCTCGAGCAGGCCAATGCCGAGCTCGCCAAGACCAACGCCGCCTTGAACATGGAAGTGGCCGAGCGCCGCCGAGCCCAGGAGACGTTGCGCGAGAACGAAGAGCGGCTCCGCCTCGCTCTCGCCAGCGCCGGGTCCGGCGCCTGGGACTGGGAGATCCAGAGCGGCGACCTCGAGGTTTCGGGCGAGACCATCCGGCTCTCGGGACTCGATCCGCAGGAGTTCCGCGGGCGCGTCGAGGACTTCGAGCGGGTGCTCCATCCCGACGATCGGCTGCGCATTCTGGATCTCATCGGGAGCCTGCTCAGCGAGAAGCGAGACGAGTTCACCGGGGAGTCCCGTCTGCTGCGGCCGGACGGCTCGGTCCTCTGGGTCTCCGGCCGCGGGCGCTTCTTTTACGACGCCCAGGGCTCGCCGCTCCGGATGGTCGGGGTGTGCACCGACATCACCGAGCGCAAGCGCCTCGAAGAGACTCTCAAGGATGCCAGCCGGCGCAAGGACGAGTTCCTCGCCACTCTCGCGCACGAGCTCCGAAATCCGCTCAATCCGATCCGCAACGCGGTGCAGCTCCTCCATACGAGCGCACAGGCCGAGGCCACGCTCAAATGGAGCCGTGATGTCATCGATCGCCAGGTCGACCATCTGACCCGGCTCATCGACGACCTCCTCGATGTCAGCCGCATCACCCGGAGCAAGCTCGAGCTACGGAAGAAGAGAACCGAGCTCGCGCAGGTCATTCGCAGCGCCGTCGAGTCGAGCCGCCCGCTCATCGATCAGGGCGGCCAGCAGCTGGTGGTCACCATTCCCGAGGAGCCCTTGTTCCTGAATGCCGACATGATCCGTCTCGCCCAGGTGTTCATGAACCTCCTCAACAATGCGGCCAAGTACACTCCCCGCGGTGGGCGAATCGCGCTGGTCGCGGAGCTCGAGTCTTCGGGGGAGGAAGTCGTGGTGCGGGTCCAGGACAACGGAGTCGGCATCCCCATCGACAAGCTGCCGCAGGTCTTCGACATGTTCTACCAGGTCGACGAGGGAATGGAGATCTCGCAGGGAGGTCTGGGCATCGGCCTCACTCTGGTCCGTCATCTGACCGAGCTCCATGGCGGCACCGTCGAAGCGCGGAGCGCCGGAGTGCATCAGGGAAGCGAGTTCATCGTACGCATCCCGCTCCTCACTGACGGCGCGCCCGCGGCCTTCGAGCCCACGGAGAATCACGGCGAGCACAGGCTTCCGTCGGGACAGCGCATCCTGATCGCCGACGACAACCGCGACTCGGCCGAGAGCCTGGCGATGCTGCTCCGACTGAGCAATAACGAGGTCGAGATCGCCTACGACGGAGTCGAGGCGGTCCGGAAGGGGAATTCGTTCAAGCCCGATGTCGTGCTCCTCGACATCGGTATGCCGAAGCTGAACGGCTACGAGGCCGCGCGTATGATCCGAGCGCGTTCGTGGGGGAAGCATGCCTTGCTCATCGCTCTCACCGGCTGGGGACAGGAGGAGAATCGACGCCGGAGCCACGAAGCGGGATTCGACGCGCATCTGATCAAGCCCGTCGACCACTCCGCCTTCTGTGAGCTTCTGGCCCGGTCGGCTCGCCCCCGGTAAGATCG
>JBIOUT010000210.1:0-2721 GCA_044867365.1 Candidatus Eiseniibacteriota bacterium
TTTCCCGAGGGCCTTGTCGGCGTCGCCGCCTCCGGGAGCGGTGAGCTCGACGAGCACCGCCGGCATATTCGCCCCTTCGAGGTTCCAGACCGGGCGCCGCAGCACCGAGGGACGGTCGCGACGGAAGGCGCCCCTGAGCTTGGCCGCAACATTCTGCGCCAGGCGTTGAGATTCGAAGCCGAACTCGGCGCCGGCCGCATCCCAGCGGACGAGCGACAGCGATTGCTCGGCATTGGACGCCGATACCGCACCGGGCACGAGCGCCCCGAGATCTTCGTAGAGGACTTGCCCGCCCCCACCCCGCACCACCAGGCGGGGAGCGGGCGAACGACCCTTCGAAGAGCCCAGATCGAGGTGCAAGCTCAAAAAGAGATCCGCCCCGGAACCGTTGGCGATCTCCACCCGGCGCGGGACTTCGATTTGTTCATCGTGGTCGCGCACCAGCATCACCCGGAATCCCGCCCCCTGCTCGAGATGACGCTCGATCCGTCTTGCCAGCTCGAGGGTCAAATGCTTCTCGAGCTTGCCTCCCGGGGAGTGCGTGCCTTGGTCATCGCCGCCATGCCCGGGGTCGAGGATGACGAACGCCGGCCGCGCTGGATGTCCGGGCGCACCGGCCCCCGGCCAGACGGCCGCGGGCCCGGACTCGGCGTTGAACGGCTGGAAGACAAGCCCGCCCTGCGGCCCGGTGAAATCGGCGACGATCACTTCCACTCGATGGGGATCGCCGAGCCGGCGGACGACGTAGCCGCGGCAACGGTCGCTGACCTCGAGCTCGAGATCGACGCCTTCGGCGACCGGAGACAAGACCACTCGATCGAATCTCCCGCTCGCCTCTTGCTCGCCGAGCCTCTCGGTGCTCGCCACCGCTCCTCCCAGACGGACGACGAGACGGCCGGGAGCGACGCTGGCGATGGTCGGCATTACGTCTTCGGCAACCGCCAGGGTGAGGCTCGTGCTGCCGTCCCCCGCCCGGAAAGAGAGGGGTCCGATCGTCCCCGCGCCCCCTTCGAGCGCGATGAGTCGCCGTCCGGGGTTCCAGGAGGCTCCGGGCAGGACGCCGGCTCGCGCCAGAAGATCGAACAACGCCGCCGGAGTCCACACCTGACCGTCGCGAAGGAAAGGTCGTCCCGGCAGGCGCAGGATGCGGCGATCGATGAGGACGAAGGGATTGTCGACGGCGAGGGTCACACGGTGCTCGCCGACCCGGAGGAGAAGCTTCTGCGTCTCGCTCCGCCAGTATGAGGTCGCACGCAGAATGTCGATGATATCGGCCGCCGCGACAAACTCCTGCCCGCCGACCGCGATCGATGGGACTCGCCGCTGGCCCCTCCCTTCGAGGAGCACGACCACGATCTCGCCGCTCGCGGCATCGGTCCTGGCGGGTTGTCGCTCTTCTCGCTCGGCCTCTCGCTTCTCCGCTTCGGCTCGACCGAGCGGGGCACGAGCGAGAGCGAGCGCCGAAGCGAGGGCGACCCCCACGGCGAAGGCGAGGAGTATCCGGCTAGTCCGCATCGCCGCTCACCCTCCGCCCTGAGCCTCTCCCCGATCTCCGCCCCCGCACCGCCCGCTCGATCTCGCGCTCGGCGTCGCGCTTCGCCAGATCGGCGCGCTTGTCGTAGAGGCGCTTGCCACGGGCGAGCGCGATCTCCACCTTGACCCGTCCATTCTTGAAGTAGAGGCGAGTGGGAATGAGAGTGAGGCCCTTCTCGAGCACCCGTCCCTTGAGCCGATGAATCTCGCGGCGGTGCATGAGGAGCCGCCGCTTGCGCCGAGTCTCGTGATTGAAACGATTGCCCTGCTCATAGGGAGTGATGTGGCAGTTGTAGAGGAAGATTTGATCGTCCTCGACTGCGCCATAGGAGTCCTGGAGGTTGGCCGCCTTCTGGCGCAGGGACTTGACCTCGGTGCCGACGAGGGCGATGCCGGCTTCGAAGCGCTCGAGAAGATGGAAATCGTGGCTCGCCTTCCGATTGGTGCTGATGAGCTGCACCCGCGGTGCGGCGTCGGTCGATGCAGCCTGAGGGGGACGAGCCTTGGGAGACATTCCATGCGCGCCGGAGGGTAACACGGGTGGGCGATCGGGAAGCTAGCACCGCGTACGGACTCGGGCAAGCGTGCCGATCTCGAGCGCCGATGCGAACTCTTGGCGCCGGCGAGCCCCGCGCTGCCACGTGAGCCCTCGCGCGCCGACCGCCTTTACACCCCGCGGGACCGGCGCCTATACTTCGTGCCCCGCCGGTGCGGAAGTGGCGGAATTGGTAGACGCGCTAGGTTCAGGGTCTAGTGGGCGCAAGCTCGTGGGGGTTCAAGTCCCCCCTTCCGCACCATCTCCTCCGTGTGGAGCCTCGGCCCGGATGATCTCGGCTCTTTGCCTGCGGGCCCGCGCCGACCGTAACAATTAGAGATGCGCCGCATTCTCGCTCCCGCTTGGGGCACGCTACTCTTCGGCGTCGCTCTCGTCATCCTCTGGCGAGAGCTCCATGCCGTCCATCTTCACGACCTCTTGCGCCATGTGCGCGAGGTGCCGGCTCGTCAACTCGCACTGGCGTTCGCGCTGACCGCGCTCAATTATCTGGTCCTCTCCGGCTACGACTTCCTCGCTCTCCGCACCGTGAAGCGAAGCCTCCCCTATGGTCGCATCGCGCTCGCTTCCTTCGTCAGCCATGCTCTCGGCAACTCGGCGGGTGCGCTCCTCTTCAGTGACAGCTTGGCCCGCTA
>JBIOUT010000211.1:0-4020 GCA_044867365.1 Candidatus Eiseniibacteriota bacterium
CCATCCCAGCGTCGGATGGTTGGCGTGCAGCTCGACCGAGGGCTCGGTGAAGGGGAAATAGCCGGGAGCGAAGCGGATCTCGCGGGCGCCGCCCACCTCTTCGGCCAGGAGCTTGAGCAATCCGAGCAGATGACGGAAGTTCATCTTCTCCCCGAGGACGATTCCTTCGATCTGGTAGAAGTCGGAAGCATGAGTGGCGTCCACTTGATCGTGGCGGAAGCAGCGGGCGATGGCGAAATACTTGCCCGGCACCTGCGCGCCGGTGGCGAGGGTGCGAGCGGAGAGGGCGGTTCCCTGGCTCCGGAGCACCAATCGGCGCGCGCGGTCGAAGTCGAAGGCGTAGCCCCAACCGGTGCTGCCGGTGCCGGACCCCGATTGGTGAGCCTTGGCGACTCGCTCGCCGAAGGGCGTCTCGATCTCCCGGGCATGAGTCGGGTTCTTCACGTAATAAACGTCGTGAATGTCGCGCGCCGAGTGGAACTGGGGCATGAAGAGCGCGTCCATGTTCCAGAACTCGTTCTCGACCAGGTCGCCCCGCATCTCGGCGAAGCCTAGGGCCAACAGCTTGTCGCGTACCCCATCCAGGAACTCGGCGTAGGGATGCCGCCGCCCGATGAGGGCGCGCGCCGGCTTGAGTCCGAGGTTGTAGCGGCGGAAGCGAAGAGTCCGCCATTTGCCGTCCCTGAGCATTTCGGGAGTGAGCTGGGAGACTTCCTGTCCTGCTTGCGGAGCGGGGGCGGTCGATCCTTCCGTGGAAGCGGCCGCTCCACCGCTCGTGGAGGGGGCGTTTCCCGTGCTCACCGAAGGGCCTGCGATGCCGGAGCCTGTTCCTGACTTGCGTGTTCCCGATTCGCCGGGGGCGGTCTCCAGGCCCGCCTTCACCTCGGCGCCGCGCGCGGTGAGGACGTAGGTGGAAATGGTGCGATCGGCGAGGCGGAATGCACCTTTACCCTTGCCGCGGCGGCGGGCATTTTCCTCGACGATGGCTCGGTCGGCAGGCGGCAGGGTGTCGAGACGCAAACGGGATCGAGACGCCACCTGGCGAATGAGCGCCTCGAGTTGAGCAAGGGGCCGAGCCCGCTCGCGATCGACGACGACCAAGGTTCCGCCCGCCTCGATCCGAATGGCGCCCAGATTCTTGAGCGCCCCTGCGGCCGCCGAGACATCTTCACCCGCGAGCTCCGGACGCGAGGCGATGGCGGAGAGCGTATTCTCCTTGCGCCGGTCGTTACCGCCGCCGCCGCCCTGCGATGCTCCCGATGCGCGGTTGAGAAGGGCAAGAATGCGGTTCTCGGGCACGCCTCGCTCCGCATGACGTTTGCCGATATCGGAGAGGGTGACCTCGGCATAGGTCTCGGTCGCCGCCACCTGGATCAGCTCGCGAGCCTTGAGCCATTGCACCGCCGTGCGCAGCTGCTCGGGCTGGAGGCCCGCCGCTACGGCGAGATCCGCCTCGGTTTGCGGGCGCTCGGTGGAGAGGGCGCGTAGCGTCTGCACCTCGAGCGGGTGAAGGCTGGAAAGAAGAGTGTCGAGAGCGTCGATCACCATTACGAAGGAAGCGACGGCGAACCCGCCACCGAGCTTGAGTGTGCTATAGCAACCGCCTCGACCGGCGGCCAGCAGGCGCCGGCCAGCGGCAGCGGCCCCCTGCCCCGAAGTTGTGGGGCATTCTAGGCTTACGCCATTGACCCGTCAAATGATCCTTGTCGCTCCGGGAGGCCTGGGCTAGCGTGGACCGGGTTTTCTCCCCCCATCCCAAGGGCAAGCTCCCCGACCGCAGAACCATGAGGCGTGTTCATCTCAGCGTTCCGCTGATTCTCCTTCCCCTCGGCCTTTCGCTGGCCTGGTCCTCCCCGGCCGCCGCGCGCGCCCGGCTCGATCTCGCCGGACGGTTCACGAACATCGGGTCGACGCCCAATCTTCTGGCGCAAGGCGCGCAGCCGGGAACTTTCGTCGTCGGTGATTTGCAAGGGGGATGGATCTCGGTTCGCCGATCCGAGGACAGCGCTCTCATCCGGAGCATCTACATCGGCAAGTCGACCCTGGGACTCGCCTCGGCCATCGGGCGGGAGCTCTACGCTGCGGATGTTCAGGGCTCGACCATTTCGGTTGTCGACCTTCGAGCCGGAGGCCTCACCGATTCACTGGTGGTCGGACAATCGGCCAACCTGGTTGGGACCTCGGCCGACGGGCGATTTCTCATCGCTACCGCCTTCGATCCGGGCCTGGTCACCCTGTTCGATCGCGAGTTCGACTTCAAGAGGCGCACGCTCGTCCTCGATGACCGTCCCGCCGGCCTCGCGGTCACCCAACACCGCTTCCCTCCCCGCGCCTATGTCGTCGGCCTCGATCGCGGCAAGATCTTCGCGATCGAGTTCAACCCTTCCAACTTCACCGTGGTCGACTCGATCCGCACCCGACCCGGGGCGAGCTTCATTCGACTCTCGCCCGACGAGTCGATGGCCTATGTTTCAGGCGGTGGCAATAGGGTCATGGCGGTCAATCTCGATCAGGGCCTGGTCCAGCGCGAGATCCCGGTTGGCGGCGAACCGCTGGGCCTCGACGTGACCCCGGACGGTCGCTATGTGCTGGTTGCCAATTCGGGTTCCGACTCGGTATCCCTGATCTCCACCGAGCGACAGATTGTGGTGGATGACCTCTCGGTGGGCGCCATCCCCACCGATGTGCTCTTCGTCTCCGACAATCGAGCGTACGTCGCGCTGCAGGGAGACAACGCCCTCGCCGTCGTCAATCTGTACCGCTGACTGCGTTATCGCTGACGCGCTTCGATAGCCGAGTGATGGATCAGGCGGCCGGGACGGGTGTCATCTTGCTCCGCAGGATGCCGAGAACCAGCCCGATGACGATCCACCCGATGACGATGTCGAAGAACTCGAGGGCGATGAAGCCGGGCGAGAAGTTGTACCAGTTCCAATCCGGGATGAGCTGAGATGACGCAGCGGCCAGGGCGGCGAGTCCGAGAGTCCCGGCAGCGGCGCCGGCGGTTCCGGCGCCCGTCCGAAGCACGAACAACGACAGGAGGAATGCGGTGACCAGCTCGTTGACGAACTGGCGGAGGATGTGAGGCCCCATGACCATCTGGCCGGTGAAGTTGGGATCGATGCGGACGGCGGCGAAGACGCCGTGGGGCGCGAAGTAGATGCCTGCCTTCGGGGCATTGGCCTGGATGACGGCGACGACGGCGCCCGAGTCGGCAAACTCGAACATGACCTTTTCCCACCACGGGATCAGCATGTGGGAAACGAATCCCCAGGCGAACGACGCCAAGGCGCCCACGATCGTGCCGACGAGTAGGAACCGGCCGTTCATTCCTGCCTCCTGATCTGTCTAGCGGAACGCATCGATCCCGGTGACCGCCTGACCCAGGATGAGCGTATGGATCTGGTGCGTGCCCTCGTACGTCCTCACCGTCTCCAGATTCATGAGATGACGCATCACCGGCACCTCACCGGTGATGCCGATGGCCCCCAGAATTTCGCGCGCTGAGCGCGCCACCTCGATGGCCATGGCCACGTTCTGGCGCTTGGCCAGGGAGACCCGCGCCGGATGGTCGCGGCCGGCCTCTTTGAGCCGGCCGAGTCGCAGACAGACGAGCTGTGCCTGGGTGATCGACGTCAGCATATCGGCGAGGGCGGACTGCACGAGCTGAAAGCTGCCGATCGGCTTGCCGAACTGGGTGCGCTCGATCGCGTGCCGGCGCGCGGCCTCGAAGCAGGCGAGGGCCGCTCCCACCGCGCCCCAGGCGATGCCATAGCGGGCCTGGTTGAGGCAGGAGAGCGGAGCAGCGAGCCCGCGGGCCTCGGGGAGTCGCGACGAGTCCGGCACCTCGACATCCTCGAGCACGAGCTCCGAGGTGACCGAAGCGCGAAGCGACCATTTGTTGTGCATGTCGGCGGTCGAGAAGCCGGGGCTCTTGGTCTCGACCAGGAAACCGGCGATGCCGTCGCTCGTCTTCGCCCACACGAGCGCCAGATCGGCGATGCCGCCGTTGGTGATCCA
>JBIOUT010000212.1:0-2642 GCA_044867365.1 Candidatus Eiseniibacteriota bacterium
TCAAACCCAACGGCGGCGGGCTCATTGTCCGTACGGTCGGGGAGGGCAAGGACCTCCGGCACTTCCGCTCCGATGTCCGCTTCCTGAGCAAGATGTGGGACGAGGTGCAGAAGAAGTCCAAGCGCGAGCGCGCCCCGGCATTGCTCCACCGGGAGATGGAGCTCACGACCGGGTTGATCCGCGACCTCTTCACCGAGGAAGTGGACCGGGTGATCATCGACGGCAAGAAGGAACACAAGGAGATCCTCGGCTATCTGCGCTCCTACGCCCCCGAGCTCCGCAATCGAGTGGAGCTCCATGACCAGGACGAGCCGATCTTCGATCGCTTCGGCATCGAGCCGGAGATCGAGAAGACCTTCGATCGCAAGATCTGGCTCAAGAGAGGCGGCTACATCGTCATCGAGCACACCGAAGCGCTGGTGACGATCGACGTCAATACCGGTCGCTACACCGGCAAGACCTCGCAGGAAGAGACCATCCTCCGCACCAACCTGGAGGCGGCCAAAGAGATCGCCCGCCAGCTCCGGCTCCGCGACATCGGCGGTATCATCGTCATCGATTTCATCGACATGGAGCTCGAGGCCAACCGCAAGGCGGTCCTCGACGAGCTCCGCGCTCATCTCCGTCGCGATCGCGCCCGGACCAAGACCTTCGGCGTCTCCGATCTGGGATTGGTCGAGATGACCCGCCAGCGGGTGCGGCCGAGCCTCCTCCACTATTTCTCCGACGACTGCCCGACCTGCGATGGAGTGGGGAAGGTGCTCTCGCTCGAGTCGGTGGGGATGGCGGTCGAGCGCATGCTCTTGCGCGCCGGGCGTGAGCTCGAAGCCAAGCGGCTCGAGCTCCACGTGTCTCCGGAGGTGGCGGTGTTCCTCACCGAAGAGCGCGGGGCGAGGATCGGGCACATCGAGCGCTCGTGCGGTCTCGAGGTCGATATTGTCGACGACCCGGGCCTCAGGCGCCACGAGCGCCGGCTCAAGGTCAAGGACACCGCCGAAGATGTGACCCAGCAGGTCGAGGTCTAGCGAGCGAGAGGACGGCGGAAGGTGGCGTCCCACTCGGCGAGGGCCGGTTTGGCGGCGAGGTTCGTGCCGACGAGGCCCAGGTGGGCGAAGGGCGCGACGGCCGGCGGCCAGAAGGTGAGATCGAGATCGGTGAAGGTGAGCTGGAACCAGCCGATCGCGTCCACCCCATCGAGTAGCGCCGCATGCCGGCGGATGTAGCGAGCCTGATCGGCCGGCGTCGACGGCATCGAGGTCACCGTCTCCGAAGTCCAACCCCCTTCGATCACCATCACCGGGATGCGATCGGTGGCGATGAGGCGTGAGTAATAGTCGGGCGGCAGCGATTCGGGCAGGGCGTAAACGAAGTACGGATAGGACGACAACCCGAGGACGTCGTCGAATCCGAAGTCCGAGCGATCCTGAGCGGTCCCCTGGTAGCCGCCGCCCGGAGTCACCCAGCCCCACGCGGTCTCCACCTGAACGGTGGAGAAGAGCTGCACCGCTCCGTCATGGGTGCGAACGTCGCTCGATGTGGCGTTCGCGACCTGAACGACCGCGGCGTAGAGCGACGCCGGAGCGAGGGCGCGGACGAGGTTGGTCTCCGACGCGAGCCCTAGATACGCGGGATGGATGATCGTGTCGGCGGCGGTCGCGAAGGCGCGGAAGAGATCCTGGATCGCCGGCTCGGTGAGACTCCGCCCGGCGGCGACGAGCGCCGCCGCGTCGCTCGAGCGGTCGAGGCCGTTGGTGGGATCGACATTCACGACGAGCGTGAGCCCCAGCCCGCGGAACCAGTTGGCCACCGGCACATAGTTGCGGATGACGAGGGAGTCGGCGGGCACACCGGCAAGCAACGAATCCCATGGCGGTTCGCCGCTCAAGAGTCCCGCATCGGCCCGCTGGGACCACATGGCGACTGCCGCCGCCACCATCGCCGGATCGCCGTTCGGGGGGATGGGGGAGAACCCCATGAGATAGGTGCGGGGCGCCGGACTCGGCCCCGGCGACTCGTCGCTCGAGCAGCCGCCGATCGCCCACGCGAGGGCCGTGGCTATCGCCGCCGGGGCAAACAACGCAAGCATAGATCGGTGCAGGCGCCGGGAAGCTGGTCTCATATCTATGATTATCGGCCACTCCATCGCTTCCCGGAGTCAGGCCCCAAGCCAGCCCGGCCCTTGACACTCCCGCCCCGCCCAACCTATGCTTCGCAGCGATCCCATCTTGAGAGGCTGTTCGATGACACGCCGTCCCGGGGCCACCCCGGGCGCTGTCCTTTGTGGGGAGAAGGTTCCTGATGTATGCGGTAATCAAGGTGAAAGGCCGCCAGTTGCGGGTCGAGCCCGATGCTCTGGTGCGGGTGCCGCGACTGGAAGCCGAGCCGGGGACCGAATTGCCGATCGAGGATGTGCTCCTCGTCGGCGCCGGCGACAAGGCCAAGGTCGGCACGCCGCGAGTCGCCGGCGCGAAGGTCATGGCCGAGGTCGTGCGCCACGGTCGCGGCACCAAGATCAACGCTCTAAAATACAAGCGCCGAAAGGATTATCGCCGGCACTGGGGAGCTCGTGAGGACTTCACCGAGCTTCGCATTCGAGAGATCGTAGGAGCTTAAGAACGTCATGGCACACAAGAAGGGCGTGG
>JBIOUT010000213.1:0-3582 GCA_044867365.1 Candidatus Eiseniibacteriota bacterium
AGCCCTCGAGCTCGATCTCCGCTTGCACCGGGCCGGCTCCGGTCTCGATGGTCAAGCTCCGGGACCGGGTGAGCCCGCGCTCGACCACATAGCGAGCGATGCAACGCAGCGCGTTGCCGCACATGTCGGACTCGGAGCCGTCGGCGTTCCACATGCGCATGCGGAAGTCGGCGTTGGCCGACGGCAAGATCAGGACGAGACCGTCGGCCCCGATTCCGAAATGGCGGTCGGACATGCGACGCGAGAGCTCGGCGGGATCGTCGATCTCGACCTCGAAGCCGTTGACATAAATGTAGTCGTTGCCGATCCCGTGCATCTTGGTGAACGGGATGCCATGCGGCCGCGACGAGGGCGAAGGGGCCGAGGCAGGACGAGCGCTGGTCATCGCTTTCATCCCAGGAGCTCGGCGGCGGCGAGCGGACCTTCGGGCAATGGACCGAGCGCCACCAGCGAGAATCGCCGCGGGTCGAGGAGCTCGCCGGCGAGCGCGAGCACATCTTCTTCGGTCACCGCTTCCACCTTTTCCATGATCTCGGCCACCGGCACCGGCCTCCCGTAATGAAGGATTCCCTTGGCCAGGCGTCCCATGCGGGCGGTCGTCGACTCGAGACCGAGGAGGATGCCGCCGCGAAACTGCGACTTCATGTCGTCGAGCTCTCCCGGCTCGAGCCCCTGGCTCAAGAGCCGCTTGAACTCCTCCCCCACCAAACGCAACGCCCGCTTGCCGGAAGCGGGGCTCACTCCCAGCCCGCAGACGAACATGCCGGTGTCCGAGTAGAAATCGGCGTCGGTGAACACCGAATACGCCAACCCCTCGTCCTCGCGCACGCGCTGGAAGAGGCGCGAGCTCATCGAGCCGCCGAGGATGCCGTTGAGCACGAGGAGCGCATAGCGCCGGGGGTCATGATAGGCGATCCCCGGAGTTCCAATACAGAGATTGAGCTGGCCGAGATTGCGTTCGAGACAGAGATCGGCCGGCGTGTAGTCGAGTGCCACCGGGGTTGTGGCCGGAGTCGAAGGCGAGGACGCCGGAAGCTCGAGATGCCGCTCGGCCAGCTCGAGCACGGTCTGGTGATCGAGATTCCCGGCGGCGGCGACGACGGTGCTCGCCGCTTGATAGGAGGCCTGGAAACGATGGCGCACCAGGTCGGCGGTGAACCCGCGCACGGTCTCTCGGGTGCCGAGGATGGGAGTGCCCAGCGGATGGCCCTTCCAGACGCATTCCGATAGGAGATCCTGGACATGATCCTCGGGGCTGTCCTCGTAGCTCTGAATCTCCTCAGACACCACCTGCTTCTCGCGCTCGACATGCTCGGGAGTGAAGAGCGAATGGCTGAGGCAGTCGCCGATGACATCGTAGGCGCGAGGCAAGTGCTCGTCGACCACTCGCGTTTGATAGCAGGTGTATTCGCGGGTGGTATAGGCGTCGAGGGCGCTGCCCACCGCCTCGAGGCTGCGCGCGATCTCGCGCGCATCCCGCCGGGGCGTGCCCTTGAACACCATGTGCTCGAGGAAGTGCGAGATGCCGAGGACCGGCGGGCTCTCGTGGCGAGAGCCGGTTTTCACCCAAACTCCGACCGCCACCGACCGGAGGTTGGGAACCACCTCGCTGACGAGCAGCCCACCTCGGCCGAGGGGTGAGACGCGAATCGCCCGCAGCTCGTCCTTGGCCGAAGTCGCCGAATCGAGGACCAATGCGCCCACGTGCAGTTCCGGAATCCGCCGACCCACCGTCGCGCCGTCTCGGCGCCACCCGCGGATCGCACCGGGATTAGCGACCGGCGCGAACCGGGGCCGGCATCGCCTGCCGGCGGCTCAGCTTGATCTTGCCCTCGGAATCGATGCCGATGACCTTGACCTCGACGACATCCCCCTCGCGCACCACATCCTCGACCCGCGCCACCCGATGGTGATCGAGCTCCGAGATGTGGCAGAGGCCATCCCGGCCGGGCAGGATCTCGATGAAAGCGCCGAAGTTGACGATCCGCTTCACCCGCCCGCGGTAGACGCGTCCGATCTCTGGATCCTCGATCAGGGCCCGGATCATCTCCACCGCGCGGTGGCCGTTGACCGAATCGTAAGAGGCGATCTTCACCGTACCGTCGTCCTCGATGTCGATCTGGGCTCCGGTCTGCTCGGTGATCGAGCGGATGGTGCGTCCCCCGGGGCCGATGATCTCTCGCACCTTCTCCGGTGCAACTGCGAGCACGGTGATCCGCGGAGCGTAGACCGAAAGCTCGGAGCGCGGCTCGGCGATCGCCGACTCCATGGCGTCGAGCACGTGCAAACGGGCCACCCGCGCCCTTTCCAGCGCCTCGCCGAAGATGTCGAAGTTGATTCCCGGGATCTTCACGTCCATCTGGAAGGCGGTGATCCCTGACCGGGTGCCGGTGACCTTGAAGTCCATGTCGCCCAGGTGATCCTCCACCCCGAGGATGTCGGTGAGAATCGCCACCCGATCCTTCTCCTTGATCAGACCCATGGCGATCCCGGCCACCGCCGCCTTGATCGGCACTCCGGCATCCATCAGGGCGAGCGACCCGGCGCACACCGTCGCCATCGATGACGACCCGTTCGATTCGAGAATGTCGGAGACTACCCTGATCGTGTAGGGGAAGAAGTCGTCCGAGGGGATGACCGGTTCGATCGCCCGCTCAGCCAGGGCTCCGTGCCCGATCTCCCGCCGTCCAGGCCCGCGGATCGGGCGCACTTCGCCTACCGAATAGGACGGAAAGTTGTAATGGAGCATGTAGCTCTTCCAGCGCTGTCCTTCGAGCTCGTCGATCTTCTGCTCGTCGATGGTGGTGCCGAGAGTGGTGACGACCAGAGCCTGGGTTTCGCCGCGGGTGAACAGGGCGGAGCCGTGGGTGCGCGGAAGCACTCCGACTTCACTGGTGATCTGGCGGATATCCTCTGGCCGGCGGCCGTCGGCTCGCCTCCCCTCATCCAGGATGGCGTGGCGGAGGTCCTGTCGTTGGATCTCTCCGATCGCCAGGATGACGTCCTGCTCCGAATCGGGGAAATCGGTTGCCAGCTCGGCGATCGCCTGGTCGCGAACGGCGTCGATCGTCGCCTGCCGCTCTTCCTTGTCCGGGATCGAATTGGCGGCATGAATCCGCTCCCCATAGCGCTGAACAATAGTGGAGCTCACTGCAGCCGGGACCTCGTGCGGGACGACCTGGCGTTTGGGCTTGCCGGTCAGCCGCATGAGCTCGCGCTGCATGCCGTTGATGCGCTTGATCGGCTCATGGGCGAAGCGCAACGCCTCGACCATGACCGCTTCGGTCACCTCTCGCGCCCCGCCTTCCACCATCACGATGGAATCGTCGCTCCCGACCACCACCAGATCGAGATCCGATTCCTCGAGCTGGGCGAAGGTGGGATTGAGCACGAACTCGCCGTCCATGAGCCCTATCCGCACCGCCGACACCGGGGTGGAGAAGGGAATGTCGGAGACGCACAGCGCCGCTGAAGCGGCGGTCAGCGCCAGGACATCGGAATCGTTCTCCTGATCCGAGGACAGGACATTGGCGTGGACCTGAGTCTCGCATCGCCAATCCTTGGGGAAGAGCGGCCGGAGCG
>JBIOUT010000214.1:0-4820 GCA_044867365.1 Candidatus Eiseniibacteriota bacterium
GCGGCCACACCGAGGATCAGGATGCCGCGGGTGATCGCGGTCAGGAGCGTAGCGCCGGCTTTCTCCCGCGCCGCGCCGGTCAGCAGGGCGGCGCCCAGGCAGGCCAATGCCGGGTATCCAGGCAGGAGGTAGCGCACCCGCGTGATGTTGGCCGCCGAGAAGATGAGGATCAGGAGCGCATATCCGGCGAAGGCGAAAAGGCAAGCCTCGCGGCGCTGGCGCAGGATGCGGAGCGAGTCGAGGTCGGCGAGAAAGACGACGGCGACCAGCAAGGACCAGGGCATGAAGTGGACCACGGGAGCGAGAAGATACATCCCCAGGTTGGTGATCACACCGGCGAAGGACACACCGAGTCGGTCAACGACTTGATCGGAGAAGAATCCGGCAATCGCTTTCTTGCCATGGCGCTGATGCGCGGCAATGAACCAGGCGCCGGCGATAAGGAGGGCGGCGCCGATGCTTCTCCATTCGAGGACTGGACGCAGTCGACTCCAAATCTGCCGCCGGAACCAACCCAGGACGAGAATGATGAGGAGAGGGAACAGGCCGAGTAAGCCCTTGGTCGCTACTGCCAGACCCATTCCTCCGTTGGCGAAAAGCGGGTCCAGTCGCCGCCGGCGGGGGGCGAAAAGGAGCCTCGTCAATCCATAGAGGCTCAGCGAGATGAAGCAGGTGGCCAGAATGTCGGGGTTGGAACGCAGCGAGGCGGAGAACAGCTCGATGTTGGAAAGGATGATCGCCGAGGCGATCAGTCCGCATTCCGCTCCGAACATAATACGGGCCGTCTTATAGGTGATCCAGATGACGAGACAGCCCGCGATGATAAAAGGAATGCGCGCGGCGAGGAGACTCACACCCAGGAGTTTGGCGCTCGCGGCGACCGCCCAGTAGGTGAGGATCGGTTTCTGGAATCGAGGCTCGCCGTCTGCGGTGTACGGGGTGAGGAAATCCCCGGTTCTCAACATGCGGATGGCGGCATCGGTATAGAAAGCCTCGTCGATGTGGTAGCGATGGGAGGCGGCAGCGATCGGCAGCAGAGCCAGAAAGTAGAGGGCGGCGAGGATAAGCACCGCGACCGCCTCGGGAGCCACCTTCGCCGCCGGGCGCTCTGTGGCGCCGCTTTGGGGAAGGGATCTCAGCTCGACCCCGCATGCGGCCGCATCGGTCGCGGCGCCCTGAGGTCGCGCTCACTGCGCAACCATTCGATTGCTTTCTCCACCGAACCCCGGTCGGCTCCCTCGGGCGCCAGGCGCAGATAGGCTTGGAAAGCCGCCATCGCCTCGTTATACGCCCCGAGACTCGCGTACGCCCTTCCCAGGGTGAGTCGGACATCGGCGGCGTCCGGTTGGAGCTCCGCCGCACGCTCGAGCGGCGGCACCGCCTCGCTGAATCGTCCCATCCGCACCAGAACGATCCCCAGGTTGGCGGCGGCATCGGCGAAGTGCGGGTCGACCTCGAGGGCCTTGCGCCACTCGATGAGCGCATCGTCCGGCTCTCCCGCCTCAGTCAAGGTCGAACCGAGGTCGTTGTGTGCGGTCGCGTAGATGGGTGAGGGATGGGCGAGACCCGGATCGGGGAGACCACGAATGGTCTCGACCAAGTGCATCGAATCATCGTGCATGAAGAAATAGGCGGGACGATCCGGATCGGGTTGATAGGCGCTCAAGAAATGCCCGCTCAATGTCGGATCGTCATACCACACGCGAATGGCCGGACCGTCGGCGAGCTGGAAGCCGATCCACGACGGAATGTTCGAGAGATAAATGCGGGAGCTCTCGGGGAACGAGGGATGCATGCGAAGGAGATCTCCTCGGAAGTTGTCGAGGTAGGCCGTGGCGCGGCGGAGGTAATGGCCGTCACGCAGGGCCGGATGATAGACGAGACAGTCGCCGGCGAGGAGAGCGATGACGGGAAGGGCGAGCGCCGCAAGGGTGGTGACCGGGCGCCTGGTGGTTCGCACCCGGGCAAGAAGCGGAGCCGCGAGAGTCGCAATGACCATGGAAAGAGCGAGCGCCGGATAATAGGCGTAATAGATGAAGTGGTCTTTCAACGCGACGAGCGGCAGAACCCCGGAGAGAAGCCAGAGCAAGGCAAAGACGATGAGCCCCGCGGGCAGACTCCCTTTCTGAGCGCCGGCGATCCGATTCGATGCCGCGAGAGCGAGTAACCAGGCTGCAAGCACCACCTGAGCCGCGGTCGCCACCGGGCCGTGCGGCCAATCGACGCTTTCGAGCGGATGAACGAGGAAGAGCGCTCGGAGGGTGAGGAGCACCGTTCCGAGATTGTGATGCCCGAGAAGGCTCGGCTTTCCCGGCACCGGGGAGTGGATGGTGCGCCCGAGGTCATTCCAGGGGAGCCAGCGATTCCCGGCGAGCCAGACGGCGAAGAGCGCCGCCGCCGGCGCTTGCCGAGTGAGCGCGGTTCGTAGTCCGACCCGGCCGACGGCGATGTCCCAGAAAGCGACGAGCAGAAAGAGGAACGCCGAAGTCTCCTTGGAGAGGAGCGCCGCGACATAGAAGAAGAGATAGAGGATGCGCTTTCCGGCGAAGTGGGCGAGGAGCGCGGCAAGAACGAAATTGACCGCCAGCAGATCCTGAATCCCGCACACCCAGCCGGCGGCGGTTCCCGCCGCCGGATGAAGAGCGAAGAGGAGCGCCGCAAAGAGAGCGGGGCCGTCGGCGTATCCAGTTGCGAGCGGTCGCCCGCTGGCATCGGCGATGAGGCGGCGGGACACGAGGGCGGTCAAGACCAGGCTGAGCGCCACCCATCCCAGATTGAGCAGGTGATAGCCGGTCGGATTGCCGCCGAACACGCGATAACCGGCCCAGAAATAGACATTGCGAGGAATGGGGCGATAGACGTTCCCGATCGCGTCGTTGAAGTTCCAGTTGTCGAGGAAGCTCGCGGTCCGGGCGCGCTCGAGAAACAGGAAGTCGTCGTTGATGAACGAGATCCCGACCCCCCAACCGTAGCGGGCCAGAGCCAGGAGAACGAGCGCGACAAGGCCGAGGAGAAATCTCCGGTCGATCACAGCGGGCAAGGATAGCAGCCGGGAATGGGCGGTTCCGAGCCCGCCGGGCCGCCGTTTGCACTCCACTCGCATCCCGGCCTCGCCGATAGCCCGATCAAGGCCCGGCCCGCGCGGATGCGGCGCCGGGACACGGGTGCATGGACCGCTTCGGCAATGTCTCATCTTCGGACACGAGCCTTCCCATCGATGGCCGTTTCCCGGCGAATCCTCATTCTGGCCATGCCGGCGCTTCTCGGCCTAGCCCCGGCGGCGCTCGCCACCCCGGGGAGCGGCAGCGCGGTCATTACCCCTGCCAGTGACGTGGAGGCGGGAAGCCTCGGCACCTGGACCATCGATTACACGGCCGCCGAGGACTTTGATGTCATCAGCGGGGGAGTCGTCGTCGTCACGATTCCCATCGGGTGGACCGCTCCCGTCGCCGGCCCTCTTGTCGTGCCCGGTCATGTCGAGGCGGAGGGACCTCCGGGGTGCCTCCTGTCGCTCTCGGTCAACGGCCGCGACGTGACGCTCAACGCCGGGTTCCTGCCCGGGAGCGGCGTCTTCACCAACGATCACCTTCTCATTCACTATGGCTCGCCGGCGCCGGCGGGGCGGGCGCAAGCGCAAACTGACGCTCCGGCAACCGCCGTCTTCGCCGTGGCCAGCGATCCTGCAGGTCTGGCACCGGCGCCCCTCGCCGCCGGTTCGCCCGAGCTCGGGGTCTTCCCCGCCGATCCAAGCCTGCTCCTCTGGGAGCCGGCGGCGATCGATCTCGTCGCCGGAATCTCCGCTCCGCTGCGTCTGGCGGCCCGCGATCCTTTCGGCAATCCGAGTGGCCCCAAGAACGCTCAGCTCCTGAGCCTGACCTCGACCTCGCCGACGCTGCGCGTTCTCCAGGGAGGGGCGCCGGTCTCCGAGGTCGTCTTGCCTGCGGATTCGACCGGGATCGATCTCGAGGTCCGGGAGACGACCGTCGGCAGCGGAGTGACGCTCCGCGCCGCCGACGGCGACGGCGTATACCCCACCCTCGCCGCAGGGCTCGCCTCGGTCGCGACCGGTCCGGGAGCGGCGGCGACCCTCTCGGTGCGCGGCATCCAGGACCCCGTCGACGCCGGGGCGGCGGCGAGCGTCGTCGTCGAAGTTCTCGACGCTTACGGCAATCGGGCCACCGACTACACCGGGACGGTCGGGTTCTCGACCAGCGACTCCGGGTCCGGCACCCAGCTCCCGCCCGATTACACCTTCACCGCCGGCGACCAGGGAATCCATCTCTTCGCCGGTGAAGTGGTTCTGACGACCTCGGGCGAGCACAGGGTAGGCGCAGAAGATCGCGGCGACCCGCAGATTTCTGGGGAGCAAGCGGGCATCACCGTCCTTTCCGGGCCGGCGGTCGACCTCGCCGTCTTCGGCGTCGATGATCCCGTGGTCGCGGGGCAGGCGAGCGACCTGACGGTCGTGGCGCGGGACACGTTCGGCAATCGGGCGGCGGGTTATCTGGGAACGGTCGCGTTCTCGACCGATGATCCCCACCCCGGTGCGGTCGTCCCCGGGGACTACAGCTTCACGGTCGCCGACTCCGGGCGTCATGACTTCCCTGGAGGCGTGGTCCTGATGACCGCCGGAGTGCGCCAGGTGGCGGCCGCCGATCGGGATGCTCCGGCGATCGCCGGAGCGCAGTGGGACATCGATGTCGGGCCGGGAGCTCCTGCGGAAGCGGTGCTGGCGCCGCCGGGGACGGTGCCGGTCACCGTCGGCGCCACTCAGGGAATCGTCCTCACCGTGCGGGACGCGGCCGGGAACCCGGTCCCCG
>JBIOUT010000215.1:0-5415 GCA_044867365.1 Candidatus Eiseniibacteriota bacterium
CGGGAACTGCCGCACGCTGAGCGAGCGAATCGATTGCAGCCCGGCGATCAAGATGACCAGGTTGACTACGACCGCCAGGACCGGCCGTCGGATGAAGAGATCGGTGATCTTCATCAGCTGTCCTCCGGCTTGGGAGTCGGATTGTTGGACGGTTGAATGTCGTTGTTGACGAGAACCGCGGCGCCGTTTCGGAGCTTGAAGACCCCGGAGGTCACGACCTCGTCGCCGGCGGCGACGCCGGTGACCACCGCCACCTGGTCGCCGCGCGCGCCTCCGAGCTTCACGAACTGTTGGCGCACGCCCCGGTACTTCTGGCCGTCGGGGCCTTGGAGGTCGGCGAGAATGAAGACCGAGTCGCCGTAGGGCGCGTAATTGATCGCCGAGGCGGGAAGCGAGACCACCGGCTGGGCGGCGCCGAGGATGATCCGCGCCTCGACGAACATGCCGGGATGAAGCTTCCCCTCCCGATTGTCGAAGGTGGCCTGGACCTCGACGTTGCGAGTGGCCTCGTCAACGATCGAGTTGATCGCCGTGATCTTGCCCGTGTGGTCGGCCATCTCATCCGCCTCCACTCTCACCTGCGCGCCGACTCTCAGCACGCCGACATCCTGCTGCGGCACCGAGAAGTTGACGTAGATGGGGTCGAGCGACTGGAGCGGAACGACCGGATCGCCGCCATTCAGGTACTGGCCGAGGTTGACCTGACGTAGTCCCAGGATGCCGGTGAAGGGAGCCCGGATCGTCTTGCGCTCGATAATGGCGCGGATCTCGCCCACTCTCGCCTCCGCCTGCTTGGACTCGGCCGCCGCTTGATCGAACTCCGCCTGCGAGGTCACTCCCTTCTCCCGCAATCCGCGCATCCGCTCGAAGTTGAGGCTGGTGAGCTCGCGCTGCGCTTCCGCCGCGGCGAGTTGCGCTTGCTCCTGGCTCGTATCCAGTCGCACGAGCTCCTCCCCTGCGCGAACCCTCCTCCCGGAGTCGAAGGTGATCTTCTCGACGATGCCCGGGAGGTCGGCGCTCACCGTGACGCCATGGACCGCCACGACCGTCCCGATGGCGTTCAGGGTGGCCGGCCATTCATCCCGCTCGGCAACAATGGTGGTCACCGCCTCGGGAGGCGGCCGGAAGGAAGCCCCCTGCGCGATGGCGGCCTGAATCTGCTGGAACTTGACGAACCCGAGGACCGCGATGAGAACGCCCATCGCCGACAGCATGAGGATCATCCGCCTTCTCATGAGAAACACTCCTTAGGGGGTCGCATCCACATCGATGTGGCGCTCGTCGATCAAAGATCCGGTCGCCCGCCCCATCTCGGTTCGCGCCGTCCGATAATCGGTGAGCGCCGAGATCTCGGCGAGCCGGGCGCGGGAGAGATCGTTCTGACGGGTTAGCACGAGGAAGTTGGTGGAGAGCCCGACGGCGTATCGGTCGCGCTCGGAAGCGAGCTGCACCTCGGCCGCCTCGCGACCGGCGCGGGCCGCATCGATCCTCTGCCCCGCCGTCTCCAGGGCGGCGGCGGCGTCGAGAACTTCGGCCCGGATCGCCTTGCGAACCCGGGCGAGATCGGCCTCGGCTTGCCGCTCGACGCTTTTGGCCGCAGACGCGTTTCCCCGCGCGGTGCGGTTGCCGATGGGAAGCTCGAAGATGAGACCGACCTGGGCGTCGTTGAAGTCTCCTCGACCCAACGTGTCGAACGAATCACCGAATCCTCCTTCCATACCGGAGGGGACTCCCAGCGACTGTCCCGGCAATGCCGCGCCGGTCGAGGTCCCGGCGAGGCCGAATCGGTCGTACGAAAGGACCAGGTCGAGGGCCGGCCAGACTCGATCGCGAGCGAACGCGCTCTCCGCGCGCCGGCGGTCGATGGTGACTTCCGCGACCTGCAATTCGGGCCGCTTCTTGAGCGCCTGCTCCATCGCCGCGGACGCGTCCACCGGAACGACCTCCATCTCCGCGTCCTCGGCCGGTGCGAGCTCCGCCGACCACCAGGGATCGCCGGCGCCGTCGAGGATCACGAGCTTGAGGGCGTTTGCCGCCCGTGAAGCGGCCTCGCGCGAGGCGAGAAGCTCGCCGCGGCGCCGCTCGAGCTCGGCTCGCGGCTGAGCTACTTCGGTATCGGGCACCACACCGCTTTCGACACGAATGCGCGTCTCCGACAGCTGCTCCTCGGCGAGGCGCAACGCCTCTTCGCGCACGCCGACCTCGAGCCGTGCGGCCACGAGCTTCCAGTAAGCCTTCTCGACCTCGGCGACGGTCTCGGAGACTCGGGTTCGCAGCGCCGCGACCGCCGCATCCTCATCCGAGGCGGTGACGTCCATGGTGATCCTGGCGGGGTCCACCGATCGATTGCGCAGCAACGGCTGCCGGAGCTCCACACCGACCTGCGTGTCGTAGGCGGGTGACAAGAGGGCGAAGCTGCCATCGGTCGTCTGGCGAGAGCCCAATGCTCGGAAGGAGACCGCGGCTCCGGTGGGCAAGAGCTGGCGGACCGACATCTTCGCCTCACCCCCTTCGGTCGTGGGGAAGGTCTGGCCTTGCGGAGCCCCGGAGAACGCCGAGTTGACCGGCTCGGTCGACCGCTGCCATCCCCCTTCGAGCTGGAAGACGGGGTCGTAGGCGCCTCTCGCCCCGCTCACCTCGGCCTCAGCCGCGGCCCGCGACTCGCGCGCAATCACAATCCCTTCGTTCTTCTCGAGAGCCAGCGCGATGGCCTCATCGAGCGTGAGGGGGCGTTCGTCGGCACCTGCTCTTTGACCTGTGAAAGAGACAAGAGTCACAATGAGTGCAAGAAGCTGGATTGGGGCCTGGACTCTCATTTCGCGTCTCCCGAGAGATCCGTCTTCTGGAGGCGGGGATCGATCGCGTCAGCGACAAGTGTCAAGAGCCGGGAATCGATCGCGCCGAGCGCCTGACGTTCGCAAACCGTAAGCTCGACTCCCCATCGTTCGAGCTCTTGAAGCGTGGTTTGCGCATCCTTCACAAACCGGCGGCGAAAACCCTCATCAGTCATCAACCTCCCGATCACCTGCTCGACGTGGCGCTGGCTCATCCTGTCTCCTTTCGGCGCCGCTCAATTACAAGGGACGTGCCAGAACGAACGAGTGACGGGAAGACCGTGCAAGGCGCTGCCTCGGCAGGACTTCCGGAGATCGAGGTGAGGCGGAATCGAAAAGGGGCGAGCTCGGGCGGTTGTTGGGAAATCGACAGGTTGCGGGTTTGTCCGCGCCTGCCGTGGACGACTGGAGGAAACTAACTCAGGCCGTACTTCTCGAGGCGGGTATAGAGCTGGGCGCGAGTCAAACCGAGGAGGCGGGCCGCCTTGGATTTGTTGCCCTTCGTCTGACCAAGCGCCTTTTGGACGAAGCTCCGCTCGACGGCTTCGAGATCCACGCCGCCGGCGGGAAGAGGGGCAGCGGGATCGGCTGAGCCATTGTCCCCGGATGCGAGGGACGGGTCGGAGCGCACGACCCTGATGGGAAGATGCTCCCGGGTGATGAGACCGCCGTCGCAGAGGAGAATGGCGCGCTCGATGGCGTTGCGCAGCTCGCGAACATTTCCCGGCCAGGCATATCCCATGAGCCAGTCCCGCGCGTCACGAGAGATGCCGGCGGCGGGGCGCCCCATGCTCCGTCCCAGATCCTCGAGGAACGCGTCCGCGAGCGGCAGAATGTCGTCGGGGCGGTCGCGCAATGACGAAACCCGGATCTCGAAAACGTTGAGGCGGTAGTAGAGATCCTCGCGGAATTGCTGCTTGGTGATGGCCTCCGGCAAGTCGCGGTTGGTCGCGGCGATCACCCGCACATCGGCCCGCAGCGTGTGATTCCCACCCACCCGTTGGAATTCGCGCTCCTCGAGCACGCGCAGGAGCTTCGCCTGAACTTGCGGGCTCATCTCGCCGATCTCGTCGAGGAAGAGGGTCCCGCCCGCAACCTGCTCGAGCCGGCCGATCTTGGTTGCGACTGCCCCGGTGAAAGAGCCCTTCTCGTGGCCGAACAGCTCAGATTCGAGAAGTTGTTCCGGCAACGCCGCGCAGTTGATGGCGACCAAGGGCTTGCGCACCCGCGGCGAGCCATGGTGGATGAGGCGGGCGACGACCTCCTTGCCGGTGCCCGATTGGCCGGTAATGAGCACCGTCGTCTCCGACGGCGCCACGCGACCGACTTGCAGCAGCGTTTCCTTCCACGAGCGCGACACCCCGACGATCCGGCTCGCCCCGCGCAGCTCGAGCTCCTGAGTCAGGGTCTCGACGGTCGCCGCGAGCCTCTCGGCTCGCTCCTGGGCTTCGGCGGCGATGCGGGCCTGATCCGCCAGTCGGTGGTGAGAGAGCGCGAGCGCGACGCGATCAGCGAGGCGCTGGGCTACTTCGACATCCTGAGAGCCATAGAAGGAAGGCTGGCGATGGAGGAAGCCGACAGCCCCTCGAACCTCGCCCCACAACCGAATGGGAACCCGGAGCCACGATCGCATGCCGGTGGCCACCAGGACCCGGTTGCGCTCGGTGGTAGGCGGAAGGTCGTCGGCGATATCGCCGATGATCTCGAAGTCCAGAAACCGACGCTCCGATTCCGCTTCGGTGAGTGCGACCGGACCGACGGGGGCGGGAGCGTCGGCCTCGCCCGAATAAGCCGACACCCGGAAGGATCGAGCGCCTTCGTCGAGCTCGGTGAGAACGAGCAGGTGATGGGGCAGCACCGGCTGTACCACGACTGAGATCCGCTCGAACACGTCACGGACATCGAGTGACTCGGCCAGAGTTTTGAGGAGAAGCTCGAGCTGATCGAGTCGCTCCCGGCGGCGCCGCTCGTCGTCCCAGATCCGCCAATGCTCGACTGCCGAGCCGAGCAACGCGGCGACCGGCCGGAGCACGTTCTGATGCTCATCGGTGAAGGCGCGCGGACGGTAGGAGCTCAACCAGACGCCGCCGCTGAATGTCTGCCCTGATCCGAAGGGCTCCCAGAGCGTGGAACGAACTCCCGCTCCCAGGATTCCGGCATCGCCGGGGAAGGAGGGATCGAGCTCGGCTTCGGCGTCGTCGATGCGGGCGATGGGCCCGGGCCGCGGGCGGAGCCGAGGCGACCAGATGGTCAACGGCGCCGGCCCCGAGCACTCGGTAGGCCGGCCTTCGCAGGGGACGGTGGTCGCATGGAGAACCGCCCGCTCCCCTTCGATGATCCGCACTACTCCCATGTGGTCAAAGGGGATGAGCTGGCGAACCGATGTTGCAACCCGGTCGAAGACGTTCTGCAGCTCGAGGGTCTCCGACGCGGTTTCGGCAATTTCCGAGAGGACGCGGGCGATGATCTGCGGATCCATGGTCACCATTCTACAGGATGCCGGCTGGAAAGGTTTCCATTCCCTGGCCGTCGATTGCGCTCGCCGGGACATGAGGATTATTATGATCGCGTCAAGCCGCTC
>JBIOUT010000216.1:0-10190 GCA_044867365.1 Candidatus Eiseniibacteriota bacterium
GGCGGAGCTCGCGGTCATGGGCCCCGGGGGGGCGGTCAAGATCATCTTCCGCAAGGAGCTCGCCGATTCCCCCGATCCCGCCCGCCGGCAACGGCAGCTCGTCGCCGATTACAACGCCAAGTTCGCCAATCCCTATGTCGCCGCGGCTCTCGGGTATCTGGATGATGTCATCGCCCCACGTGAGACCCGGCCGCGGCTGATCGGCGCCCTCTCCATGCTCGAGTCCAAAGCCCAGACCCTTCCCAAGAAGAAGCACGGCAACGTGCCCCTCTGATCTCGACCGACTTGCCGCTCGCCACGACCGAAGATCCGCGTATCCGCCGCCTCTTCCGCAACGCCTCGTGGCTCTTTAGCGGCAATGTTCTTGCCTCGTTGTGCGGGCTCTTGCAGGCGATCGTCCTGGCCCGGGCGCTGGGGGCGAGCGGCTACGGCCTCCTCGCCTTCGTCATGGCCTTCGCCAACAGCGTCAACCAGGTGATCGATATTCGGCTCTGGGAGTCGGTGATCCGCTTCGTGGGGGACGACCTCGCACGCGGTGACCATGGGCGAGGACGGGCGACGGTCAAGCTCGCCTATCTCATCGACGGAGGGACCGGGATCCTGGCCTTCGCCCTCGTCGCCGCCTTGGCGCCGTTGGCCGCCGCGCGCTTCCTTCCCGGGACGCAGGGGGTTGCGCCCTATCTCATCCTCTACGCCGCCACTTTGCTCGTGGCCACGGTCAACGACACCTCGATGGCTCTGCTCAGGGTCTTCGACCGTTTCCGGCTACTCGGCGCCGAGCGTGTGGTGAGCGCGGCGGTGCGGCTCGCCGCCTTGTGGATCGCCGCCACCACGACCGGCAAGCTCGGATGGGTGCTCGCGGTCTATGTCGCCGTCGAGCTCGGGCGAGGACTCGTCCTCCTCGCCTGCGGCTTGAACGCCGCGCGCGACCACCTGACCCAACCCGGACCCGACCATCTGGGCGTCCTCCGCAATCGCCTTCGCGAGTTCTGGCGCTTCACCATCAGCAATGTCGGCACCACCATCCTCGCCACCGTCACCCGCCAGATCGATGTCCTCATCCTCACCGCCCTCCACGGGCCGCGGGAGGTCGGCCTCTATCGGATGGCGAAGAACTTCGACGTCCTCATCTATCGCCTCTCCGATCCCGTCTACCATGCCCTCTTCCCGGAGCTCGTGCGGCTCGACGCGGTGGCGCCGACAGCGACGCGCCAGTTCATCACCCGCAGCATGCGGGTCGTGCTCACCATCCTCCTTCCTGCCGGGCTCATCATCATCCTCGCCGCCCGCCCGATCCTCAATCGTCTGGTGGGAGCGGAGTTCGCGGGCGCCGTCCTTCCGCTCCGCATCCTGGTGGCCGGCGCGCTCTTCCAGGCGGCCTTCCTCTGGGCCCGGCCGCTCGCCCTGGTTACCGGACGACCGCATCTCTCGACCGTGGCCCACGCCGTGGGAGCGACGGTGATGCTCGGCGCCTCGTGGATCCTGGTGCCGCGCTACGGCGCGACCGGGAGCGCCATTGCGCTCTTCGCCATGAGTGTGGTGGTGAGCAGCATGACCGCGTCGGGGGCGCTCCGCGCCGCGGTCGTCTCAGCGCCCGCCCGCGATCGAAGCGGCATCGCGCTTCCGTCGGACGCCGATTTCGAATAGGAAGACAAGGACCGAGAGCTCGACCGCTGCGACCAGGAGGAGCGGCTCCTCGGTCGAGACGGCCAGGAACAGGGTCATGAACGCCCAGCACCCCACAGCCATCGGCAAGGGCCAGCCGCGGAAGCGGCTCGACCCGATCGCCGCCCACGCGAAGAGATAGGGGTAGAACTGGACCAGGTGCCGCGGGATTCCACCGCGAAAGGCGAGCGCATAGAGAGCGATCGTCAGCGCTCCACAGAGGACGATCGGGATCACGGCGGCCTTCTCGCGGCGAATGAGGTGAACGAGCCCGACCGCGGCGAAGGGAAGCATGAAGTAGCGCAAGATCGACCCGGTCGCTTCCGGCGAGTCGCGGAGCGCCCCCAGCTTCCAGGGGAGCGGACTGAGAAAGAATCGGGCGATGCCGAGCGGGAGAAAGGTGACCAGGTCTCTCGGCGTTCGGTAGACAACGCCTTCGAACATCGAGCCCGGGCCGGTGCCGATGGCGCTGAGCTTGCCGATAAAGAAAGAGAGATCCCGGCCTCGCAGGCCCAGGTAGTCTCCGGAAGCCCACCACGCCACTCCCCCGGCAACGAGCATCGACACGACCGCCAACATCGGACGGCGGCGGCCGACCGCCAACAGGACGAGCCCGGCGGTGACTCCGATCATCCAGAACACGCACAGATAGGCGCGAAGGAAGGCAAGCGGCAGCGCCGGAACGACAGCGACCGCCAAGGGGAGGAGGCGAGGCCGGCGGGCGAAAGCCATCCATCCGAGGACACCGACGAGGAGGAGGAAAGCGATGAGCGTGTCCTTGATCAGCTGCACCGACCAGAAGACAAGCGGCGGCCACACCGCCATGAGGAGGGCGGCGATCAACGCCGGCCCACCCCCGGCCAACGCCGACCCGCGATCGGCTCCGCGACCGGCCATTCCCCTTGCCTCGCTCGAGCTCACCCCGCGGGTGAGGAGAAAGGTGAGAGGCACCATGGCGACGCCGAGGAGAACATTCACCATCTTGGGAAAGAGCGGGACGTGGCCGACGACGGCATAGATGGCGGCGACGAAGAAGTGATAGCCGAGGGTGAGTCCGGTCGTCTGGTATTCGAGACGAGGGGACGTGCCGTGGCGCCAATGCTCGGCGAGATGCCAACCGGTCCGGTCGTAGCCGAAGGAATCCGGGTAGAGGAGGCCATGGGGATTGCCCGGAGATGCGGCGCCGTAGTGGACGAGGAGGAGTGTCGTCACCCGGATCAGCAGCGCGGCGCTGGTGAGGGCAAGGACCGGGGCTCGCTCGGGCGCCCGCAGGGCAAGATGAGAGACGGCGAGGATGCCGCAGCCGATGATCAGACCGCAGATGACAATCGCGATCTCGTTCGGGCCGCGAACCAGGAGAACGGTGAGTCCGAGCTCGAAAGCAAGCAAAGCCAGGACGACGGGCGTCCAGGAGAAGCCTCCAAAACGATGTCCGTCATTCGACAATCGCTTGCGCCCTGACATGTCGGCGGAGTCTATCACGGCTTCGTCTTGACATTCGACATCGGCTCACCCACGATCCCCTCGCCGATGTCCTCGGAGTTTTTCTTTCGCCCGATGCGTTGATCAATTACCTCCACAGTCTTCTCCACCGCCCGTCCAAAGGTTGGGATCCCGTGCCCATGCACTACGCGCAGCAGTACGCTCGGCACGAATGGGATCATCTGGATCGCGAATTGGTCGGCACGATCGAGAAGGCCGTGGGTGGCTTGCACGCGCGGCGGGTCCTCGACCTCGGGGGCGGGCCGGGACAGTTCAGCGTCGAGTTCGCTCGCCGCGGCGCACGGGTGGTCTGGCATGATGTCAGCCGCAATTATCGGGCAATTGCCACGGAGCAGGCCCAAACGGCCGGAGTCGAGGTCGAGTTCTCCCTCGGCTATCTCGAGGACGCCCGGAAGTTTCTGAGCGTCCCCTTCGATCTGGTTTTCTGCCGGCTCTGCTGGTACTACTGCATGGATGATCGCGCCTTCGCCCGGCTTGTTTATCGGCTCATCATTCCGGGCGGCGCCGGTTATGTCGAATCCATGACCTCCGAGACGGAGAAGCGGGCCGGCTGGCGGCGAATCCCCTCCCTCCTCAATCATCGCCTCTGGATCAAGGTCGGCCACCCCTTCCCGCCCCCCTCCCGCATCGAGTGGCTGTTCCGATCCCTCGGCGGAGACCCGATCGCCGTCGACCATTCCCCTGTCGCCGACGATCGGATTCTCTTCCACAAACCGCGATGAGCTCGATCCGCTGGGTACTGCGGGGTTGCATCCGCTATGCGCGGCTCCTCATCGATCTGATCGTGTTGAATGGACGGATACCCAATCCGATTCACATTTGCATCTCGATCGACTTCGACCTCAAGACCGCGGTGCGAGCCGAGAAGGGCGTCGAGATCATCGAGTCGTTGCTCGGGCGATTCGGCCTGACCGGAAGGGCCACCTATTTGATCAACCCCAACCCCTGGCTCGGTGACGAGAGCCCCATCTACAAGGAAATGCTGACACGGGGCTACGAGGTCGGGCTCCACACGCATGCCGAGACGATGATTCATGAGGAGCAGGACGGGGTGCCTGCTCTGATCGCCGAACAGAAGGCCAAGGTCGAGCGATGCCTTCGCCAGGTCGATCCCCATTTCCAGGTGCAATCCTTCCGCTCCGGCTGCCGGGTGGTCTCGCCGCTTCTCTTCCGATCATTGGCGCGCCTCGGCATTCGCTATGACTCCTCTCTCGGGCATTTCGATCGCGCGCGAACGATCTTCGGCTTTCAAGTTGTCGACACCGGCACCCCCGACCGCGCCTATTATCTCGATAGCGAAGATCCAAAGACCGAGTCGGTAGCGCCGACCCCGATCGTCGAGATCCCGGTGACGAGCCAGATCCCGGAGCTCCGCAGATTGAGCAGGAGCTTGCGCAAGGACGAGCCACTGATCGTGGCCACCTTCGTCCATCCCTTCAACTTTCAGCGCGCGGGCCGGCCCAATTGGCTATTTATCGCCTTTTACTGGTTCGTTCTCTTCTGTGTGACCCGGATCAAAAACGCTCGATTCGATCACCTCTCCGCCGCTGGTCGGAGCTGGGAGTCCTGGTATTGCGAGCAACATGCAAGGCAATCGGCGCCATTGGCGGAACGGACCGGCTGATTTGCCTCGACAGGCGGGCCGAGGCAGAATGGATGCGATGGCCATCCGCAAGGTTCTTGTCGCCAACCGCGGGGAGATTGCCGTGCGCATCGTGCGCGCTCTCCGCGAGCTGGGCATCGGCTCAGTGGCTGTCTTCTCCGCCCCCGACCGGGTCGGGCTCCATGTGCGGCTCGCCGACGAGGCGATCCCCATCGGGCCGGCGCCGGCGAGCGAGAGCTATCTCCGCATCGACCGGCTGATCGAGGCCGCCCGATCGACCGGCGCCGACGCCATCCATCCCGGATACGGCGTCCTGGCCGAGAACCCGGCCTTCGCCCGCGCCGTCACCCGCGCTCGTCTCACCTTCATCGGTCCGCCGGCGAAAGCCATGCAGCAGATGGGGAACAAACTCGAGGCGCGGGCCGTCGCCGCCCGCCTCGCGGTGCCGGTGGTGCCTGGCTCGGCGGTGGTTGCGGATGTGCGGCGGGCGCGAGAAGCAGCGGCCAAGCTCGGCTATCCGGTGATGCTCAAGGCCGCCGCCGGGGGCGGCGGCAAGGGGATGCGGATCGCCCGCTCGCCGCGCGAGCTCGAGAGCGCGCTACCGCTCACCCGGGGCGAGGCCGCCTCCGCCTTCGGCGACGATCGCATCTATCTCGAGAAGCTGATCGAGCACCCGCACCATGTCGAGATCCAGATCCTCTGCGATGCGCGCGGCGGAGCCATCGCCCTCGGCGAGCGCGATTGTTCGCTGCAACGGCGGCATCAGAAGCTGGTCGAAGAGACGCCGTCGCCCTTCATCGACAACCCGACGCGCACCGCCATGAGCCAGGCGGCGCTCGCCATTGCGCGAGAGGTCGGTTACGTCAATGCCGGCACCGTCGAGTTCATCGTCGACCGGAAGCGGCGATTCTATTTTCTGGAGATGAACACCCGCCTCCAGGTCGAGCATCCGGTCACCGAGATGGTGACCGGCATCGACCTGGTCAAGGAGCAGATCGCGATCGCCGAGGGCCGGCCTCTGTCGATGAGCCAGGACAAGGTTCATCCGCGCGGTGCGGCGATCGAGTGCCGGATCTGCGCCGAAGACCCCGCCCGCGACTTCCTGCCGGCGGTGGGCAAGATCTCGCGGCTCAGGCTTCCCTCGGGACCGGGGATTCGCAATGACGCCGGCATCTATCCTGGGCTCGAGGTCTCGATTTTCTACGATCCGCTGCTGGCCAAGCTCGTCGCCTGGGGGCGGAATCGGGAGGAGGCACGGCGCCGGCTCGAGCAAGCGCTCTCCGAGTATCAGATCGAAGGAGTGCGCACCAACCTCCCCTTCCATCGCTGGGTGTTTCGCCATCCGCGCTTCATTCGCGGCGAGATCGACACCGGATTCATCGCTGAAGAATGGCGGAGCGAGGCCCTCGCCGGCCGCGACGACGAGGAAACGGCGATGATCGCCACCGCCATCCAGGCCTACGAGGATCGCACCCGCCCGGCGAACCGCTCGCCGGTCGTGGACGGGAACGGCGTGAGTCGCTGGCGTTTTCAATCCCGCGCGCCGCGTGGCGAGAGCTAGGTCGAGACGGCGATGGACTACCGGGTCAGGATCGGCGAGCGCGAAGAGCGGCTATCCATCGAGGAACGGGACGGCCGCTACCGAGTCACCATCGGCCGCCGTGTTCACGACGTGGACGCCGCCCGCTTGAGCGCGAGCCCCACTCTCTCGCTCCTCATCGACGGCCGCTCGCGCGAAGTCGAGGTCGTGCCGCAAAGCGGCGGCTATCTCGTCGTTCTCCCTTCGCAGACCCTCGAAGTCGAGATCCAGGATGAAGTGCTGGCCCGTGCCGGCCGGCGGGCGCTGGCGCTGGCGCCGCGCGGGCCGCTCGCGCTCGTGAGCCCGATGCCGGGGGTGGTGGTCGAGCTCCGCACCCGCCCGGGAGCGCGTGTCGCCGCCGGGGATCCGCTGGTCATCGTCGAGGCGATGAAGATGCAAAACGAGCTTGCCGCCATCGCCGACGGCATCGTTCAGGAAGTGCGGGTGCGACCGGGACAGACGGTCGCCGCCGGCGATGTGCTCGTCACCCTCGACGGCGCCGGAGACGACTCTTAGCCGCCGGGGAAAAACGATCGCCCTGGAACCGGGTACCACGTCACGCGAACCGTGTCCACGACAGTCCAATTAGATAAATCGGGATCGAACCAATTCCGATGTGAATTCATCCCAGGAGAAGGGGGCTTGAGCAGACGGTTCCTTGGATATTGGATATCAGGCGCCTATCTATCCTACCGCAATTAGGCGCTTGATTGTCGTGCCTTGGGGCGGACACGGGTCTGGATCGACCCCGGGTTGAAGGTCGATTACGGCGGTCTTACCGGCGCTGGAGATGCCCCTGGCAGCCGATGGCGTATGCCTCCCGCAGCCATCCCGCGACTTCACGATCAAGATCCGTCGCCTTGGTCACCCGTAGGCGATGGACATGGGCGTGGGGATAGATCGTCTCGATCTTGTGGAAGCGCGGGCTCTCGATGCGCCGCGGCAACCAGAAGCCGATCTCGAGCCAGCGGGTCTTCGGCACCGCCCCGGTGAAGCGGACCCGCACCATGAATCCCACCTTGACGCGATAGTGCAGCATCTTGACCGGCCCGCAAGCCTCGACCATGGCGCGAAAGCGATCGAAGAGATCGCGCACGAAAGGCGGTTTGCCGGCGGCGAACGCCTCCCGGGCGCCCTCGACCGCCGCGAGCCCGCGGGCGATGTCGCGCGGCAGAATCACCTTTCCGGGCAAGGTGGCGCGTAGCTCGAAGGTCGCCGTATCGCCCACGCTCACTCCCGCCAGGGCGCGCATACCGGCATTGACAAAGATCCGATGGCGGCCGCCGGCCCGTGGAACCAAGGTGCCGCGAATCGGCTGCCGGTCGAGCGTCCCCTCGAAGCGAATTCGACCACCCCGGGCGTACGCGCCAAGGGCGCGACTCACCGCTTCCGGCACCTCGACATAGGGATTGACGCCCTGCTTGCGGATCGAGGCGCGAAACCGCTGCCGGCCTGGAGCAGTGCGACGAAGGCGGCCCGCCATCGGCTCTCCATTGGAGACGGCCCGCCTGTGATATTCTGTCGGCGAGGACTCCGGGTGCAATGTTATCCGTCATCATGACGTTACTTCTTATTCGCGGACCGAGTGTATGACGTACGGGAATCGCGACCAAGAACCGATCCCGAACGAGCTTCGCGCCCGCTACGCGCAATGGCTCGATCGCCTGCCCGCCGGCCGCCGCCCGCGCTACGCGACTCCTTCGGGCCTCGAGCTACCGCCTGTCTTCCTCCCCCGTCCGGGCACGGAGGGCGATTACCTCGAGCGTCTGGGCTTACCCGGTGAGCCGCCGTTCACCCGCGGCATCCATCCCAGCATGTACCGCGGCCGGCTGTGGACCATGCGGCAATATGCCGGATTCGGGAGCGCCGAAGAATCGAACCGCCGCTATCGCTACTTGCTCCAGCGCGGACAGACCGGCCTCTCGGTCGCTTTCGATCTTCCCACCCAGATGGGCTACGACTCCGACAACCCGGTGGCCGAAGGCGAGGTCGGGCGGGTGGGGGTGGCGATCGATTCGATCGAGGACATGGAGCGACTCCTCGCCGAACTGCCTCTCGATCGGGTTTCCACCTCGATGACTATCAATGCCACGGCTGCTCTCCTTCTCGCGCTCTATCTCCTGGTCGCCGAGGAGCGGGGCATCGATCCGTCGCGACTCTCGGGGACGGTGCAGAACGATCTTCTCAAGGAGTACATCGCCCGCGGCACTTACATTTATCCTCCGGAGCCGTCCCTCCGGTTGACCGTCGACATCATCGCCTTCTGTCTCGATCGGGTTCCGAGCTGGAACCCGATCTCGATCTCGGGCTATCACATCCGCGAAGCGGGATCGACGGCGGTGCAGGAGGTGGCGTTTACCCTGGCCGATGCCATCACCTATGTGGAGGCGGCGCGCGCCCGGGGCATCGCCCCGGACCGCATCGGGCCCCGTCTCTCGTTCTTTTTCAACGCCCACAACGACTTTCTCGAGGAGGTGGCGAAATTCCGGGCGGCGCGGCGGCTCTGGTTCCGGATCATGCGCGAGCGATTCGGGGCGAAGAGCGACGAGGCGGTGAGGCTCCGCTTCCATGCCCAGACCGGCGGCTCAACCCTCACTGCTCAGCAACCGGAGGTGAACGCCGTACGCGTGGCGATTCAAACTCTGGCCGCGGTTTGTGGCGGCGCCCAGTCGCTGCATGCCAACGCGTACGATGAGGCGCTCTCGCTCCCCAGCGAGGAGGCGGCACTCCTGGCGTTGCGCACCCAGCAGGTGATCGCCGAGGAATCGGGAGTGGCCAATGTTGTCGATCCGGTCGGCGGGAGCTATGCCATCGAAGCCATGACCGATGCGATCGAGGGCGAGGCAGAGCAGCTCATCAGCGAGATCGACCGCATCGGGGGCATGCTCCGCGCCATCGAATCGGGCTGGGTGCAGCGCGAGATTCACCGCGCCGCCTACCGGGCGCAGCGCGAGCTCGAGGACGGGGAGCGACGGGTTGTGGGCGTGAACTGCTACACCGACGGCCGCGAGACGCGGCCGCACTTCACCATCGATCCGGAGATCGAGAAGGAGCAGAGGTCTCGACTCAAGGCATTGCGCGCCGCTCGCTCGGGAGAGTCGGTCGAGCGGGCTCTCGACGAGGTGCGGCGGGCCGCCGATCGCGAGACCAATCTCGTCGAGCCGATCATCGCCGCGCTCCGCGCCCGAGCCACGATCGGCGAGGTCTCGGATGTGCTTCGCGCCGTGTTCGGGGTTTACAACGAAGGAGCGGCCGTCTGAAAGACAGATGTCCGGTGGAGGAGGGTCGCCCGAGGGGGCGGTAGGGACGAGCACGTCATGGCAGTGAAACGAATCGACCATATCGGGGTGGCGGTCGAAGACGCCGCCGAGCTCGCTCGGCTCTTTTGCGAGCTCCTGGGCACCGAATCGCTGGGCGAGGAAGCGCTCTCGGGCGAAGGGGTCAAGGTGTTCTCGGTCGTCGCCGGCGACGACACGATCGAGTTCTTCGAGCCCACCCGCTCCGATCACAGCGTGCGCCGCTTCCTCGACAAGCGCGGCAACGCCCTTCATCACATTTGCATCGAGGTCGATGATCTCGATCAGGAGCTCGCCCGCCTCCACAAGCTCGGGGTGGAGCTCGTCGACCGGAAGCCGCGTGCCGGCGCCCATTCCCGGCAAGTGGCCTTCGTTCACCCGCGATCGACCGGCGGCATCCTGATCGAGCTCTGCGAGCGCGGCGGCACCGGGCCTCGGGATCTGGCCCCGTGAACCCGGAGCGCATGGCGGTCGGACGGCGAGCGGTCGCGCGGAGAGCGCGGGTCGAGGTCGATGCCGATCGTTGAGGCTCGGTCGCTGGTCA
>JBIOUT010000217.1:0-9905 GCA_044867365.1 Candidatus Eiseniibacteriota bacterium
AAATCCATTCTAGAAGGTCCAGCGGGGAGCTGGAGGTGAACTCGTGGAATTGTACCAGAGGGTTCAGGCAAGTCAATGCTGGCTCGAACCTCAGAATCCGAAGGTCACGAGAGCCGCGGGCAGGAGACGCTAGAACGTCATTCCGATGCTGCACAGCGGGAATCATTGGGCGGGACCCAGTGCGAGAGTCCGGTCGCGATCGTCGCCAAGGAAAGTTCCACCAGCCCAACGCGTGTCGGTGTAGTAGGCGGCATAATCGACGGGATCCAAGTTAATCGGGATTCCGCTGATCCCGGAAGATCGTTCGGGCGCCCACCCTAAAGGAAAGCCAAGGGATGCCCTCGAGAGACATTGACACCCCACCAGCCGCCCCCGTGACATCCCCGTCGATCGCGGGTTCGATGCCCTCCCCCAATGCGATCAGCGCAGCCTTTCTCGTTGCGGTCGTGATCCTTCTTCTTCATTCCCACCTCTATGCCTTCCTCACCGACGACGCCTTCATCAGCTTCCGGTACGCCCGGAATCTGGCCCATGGCGATGGGCTCATCTTCAATCCGGGCGGTGATCGAGTCGAAGGATACACGAACTTCCTGTGGGTGATCATCCTCGCCGGCCTGACACTGCTCGGCATACCGCCCCATCGAGCGGCGAACCCGTTAAGCCTCGCCGCGACCATCGCTCTCATGGTCGTGGTCTTCCGCTTCGGATGCCGGAGACTCGGCCCCGCCAGTCCCCTTTGCCTCGTCGCTCCCTTCCTCCTCGCCATCAACCGGAGCTTCGCCGTCTGGTCGACGAGCGGCCTCGAGACTCGGCTCTTCGAGCTTCTCGCGATCGCCGGCGTTCTCGGTTTCGTCGAATCGCTGACCCGCGAGCCGGAAGCCCGGGGCATCGGGCCGGCCTCGCTCCTCGCCCTCGCCGGTCTCACCCGCCCGGACGGGGCCCTGGTCGCCCTCACGGCCTTCGCCGCGACATCGGCGATCGCCATTCGACGCGCAGGGATCCGGCGCAACCTCGGATGGATCACCCGTTCCGGGGCGGTGATCGTTTTACCTCTAGCCGCTCATCTCGCATTTCGGCTCGCTTATTACGGCGACATCGTGCCCAACACCTACTACGCCAAGGTGGGAGGTGAGACCTGGTGGTCGATGGGATTCCTCTACGCCTCGACTTTCGCCCTCGAATACGGACTCCTTCTCTGGGTGCCGCTCATCGCTGCCGGCATCGTCCTCTCCGCTCGCCGCGACGCCGCGAGCGATCTCTGGGTCATCGCCTGCGCGGTTCTCATTCCGCATCTCCTCTACATCATGGCCATCGGCGGCGATCACTTCGAGTGGCGGCCGCTCGACCTCTGGGTGCCGTTCCTCGCCCTCGCCGTGCAGGATGGAAGCGCGGAGCTCACGCGCATCGGCCGGGCGCGTCTTGCGGCTGTGCTGCTCGTTCCGGTCGTCATGGCGTCCGTCTTCATTCCCATGCTTTCGCACCTCGATTTTCCTCGGAGCTACATCTCGGGGTTTCCATCTCATGGCCGGCCTGATGGCTCCCGCGACCTCATCCGCAGTGACCGCGCCGTCGCCCGAATCCCGCTGGTCGGCGCGGCGATCCGAGGCTTCAACGATCGCCTCTTCACCTTGTCCATGCACTTCGTTGGACTACGCGCTGAGGAGCACCGGCTCTTCCTTGACACCGTGATCGATGAGGGTCCGACTCTCCGGAAGTGGGTGAGGGAGGGCATCCTGCCCGCAGATACGCGCATCGCCCTCAGCTGTGTCGGGGCCATCCCCTACTTCAGCGATCTGTACACCGTCGATCGCCTGGGGCTCACCGATGCGTTCGTCGCTCATCTGCCTTTCGAGCGCTCCAAGCTTCGGGTCATGGCGCACTCGAAGCAGGCGCCGGATCTTTATCTCGTAGAGCAGAAGGTCGAGCTCTCCGCTCCAGTGCAGTTCTTATGCAGCGCCGAGGAGGTGGCCACCACCTGGAGGCTGGCGCGCCAGATCAACGAGCGGACGATCTACGTCTCGCCCGTTCCCGTGCCGGGGAAAGTCTTCATGACTCGATTGCCGCTAGGGATTGCGCATGCGCGCCAGAGATTCCCTCGCCTCGATCTGCGACTCCTCATCGACCTCGAAGAACCGCCGAAGCCTCAGGGCTAGCGAACAGAATCGGCCGTGCCCGGCCAGGCGACCTCGACGATGACCAGGAGATCGCTCCCGCAGGTTCGGTTGTCGCGAATGCGAATCTGGTGCAGTCGACGAAGCGCTCCACGGGATTCGAGATACCCGAAGAGACGCGGATACCAGTCGGGAAAGACGGCAAGAAATGGCGGGCGCGCGTCGGCGAGGTAACGGGCAACGGCCATCTCATTGAGCGGATCACGCTGCGGGTCGTAGGTCGTGCGATAGCCGAGAACTGCGGGGGTCGCGATGCCGACCAGATCGAGCACTCGATGGCCGGAGAAGAAAGCGATTGCCCCCAGATCGTTGACAGCAACTGTGCTCCCTGCAGGCAGGTTGTCGCGGATCCAGCGTCCCGCAGCCACTTGCATCTCCTCGATGTTGCTCACATTCACCGTGTAGAGCTCGGCGCGGGCTCGAAGCGGCGGCACACCACCGGCGATCGCCGCCACCGTGATGGCAGCAGTGGCGACTCGCGGGGCGCGAGCGCCGATCCTCGCGGCAGCGATGACGAGCGCCTGTGCGCCGTTGGCGGCGAGGATAATCCACGCGGGAAGCAGAATATAAAGGTAGCGCCCGAAGTTGCCGGCGCCGCCGGCGAAGAGCATCGTCCGCCCCATGCTCGCATAGGCGAGTGGTAACGCCAGGACCCATCCGAGAGCGATGAGATCGATTGCCCGCGCTCGCCGGCCAATCGCTGCTCCGATGACAGCGACTGAGCCGATTGCCGCGAGCGCCGCGACGACGAGATTCTCCCGGCCAAGGAGACCGTAAGCGAAGCGCAAGTAATCGAGGGTAGGGAGGGTGGTGATGAGCCCGGTCGTCTTCGCATAAAACGTGGAAGGAAGGGGGCGCCCGATCGTGTGCAAACAAAAGAGGGCATAAGGAGCGATGATCGCGGCCGCGGTGACCATCGGCGCCAGGGCGAGTCCCCAAGACTCCCGTCGCTCGCGCGCGAGACGCACGTAATAAAGAAGAACGCCCAGGCCGAGGAGAAGCGCACCCTCCGGCCGGACCTGAGTGGCCAGAGCCAGCAGAACGACCCCCGCGAGCCGTGCTCGAGTATTCGTCCGATCGATGAGGATGAGGGCTCCGATCTCGAGCACCAGGAAGAGCGGCACCTCGAGCCCCGACACCGCGCTCCAGACAACGGACGGAAGAAGGCCAAAGGCGACTGCCCCTGGGAACGCAATCCATTCGCCATGTCGTTCCCGAAGGAGCCGATGGAGGAGCGCCACGGCGGTGAAGGCCAGGATGAGGGAAGGGACGATCGCGGTGGCGACGCCCGGATGCCCGACCAGGGAAAGCCCGGCGAGGATCAACGTCCACAGCGGTGCCGTCGAGCAAGCGACCGGCTCGCCCGGATTGATGGCGAATCCATGCCCTGCGGCCATATTGGCGGCGAGCCGCAAGTGGATCCAGGTGTCATCGAGAGGGAAGGCGATGGTTCCGGCAACTCGCCGGGCGCCGGCGAGAAAGGCGATCGCTGCGACAAGCAGTGGGAGGGCCGCCGCCCGATCGAAGGCGGTCAAGCCAGTGGCTTTGATCTTAGGGCTCATTCGGGTGGTTCCAGACTATAATCGAGCTTGCCACCGGCTCCCTGGCTCCTTGAGGCTCTCCCCCGCCGACCCAACGGGAGATCGAGAAGGAGCAGCACCATGATTCGCAAGCTGAAAAACGGGCAATACCGCCTCTATTCGCGGAAGGTGGATCCCAAGACCGGGAAGCGCAGGAACCTCGGTACATTCAAGACTCGTGCAGAGGCGGAGAAGCATGAAAAGGCGATTCAATTCTTCAAGCGGCAGAAGGGTTGACGCTCGGTGGGGTTCCTCGCGTATGCTACCGCCATGAGTGATACCGAACGTCTCGCCGCGTTTGTCGAGCGTGCCTCTTACGACCATCTCTCCGAACGGGCTCGGGAACAGCTCAAGAATCACATCCTCGATGCGCTGGGTTGTGCGATCGGAGCACTCGATGGCGAGCCCATCCGTCTCGTACGCGAGCAGCTCGAAGATTTCGGAGGCTCCCAGCTCTGCACGGTGATCGGTGGCGAAGCCACCGCCCCGGATCGCGCCGCGCTCATGAACGGCGCCCTCGTTCGCTATCTCGATTTCAATGACAGCTACCTCGCCCCGGGCGAGACGTGCCATCCGAGCGACAATCTGAGCGCCGTCCTTGCCGCCGCCGAATATGCCGGCTCGAGCGGCAGCGATCTCCTCTGCGCCCTGGCCGTCGCCTATCAAGTGCAATGTCGCCTGAGCGACGTCGCACCAGTTCGCTATCGCGGCTTCGACCACACCACCCAGGGCGCCTACGCCGTCGCCGCCGGCGTGTCGAAGGCTCTCGGCCTCGACCAAACCCGGATCGCTCATGCCGTCGCCATCAGCGGCACCGCCTTCAATGCGCTTCGCGTCACCCGCACCGGGCGGCTCTCACATTGGAAGGGGCTCGCTTATCCCAACACCGCCTTCGGTGCGACACACGCCGCCTTCCTGGCAATGCGCGGCGTGACCGGGCCGCTCGCGGTCTTCGAAGGCGCCAAGGGGTTCATGGAAACGATCTCCGGGCCGTTCAGGATCGAGTGGGAGAAGGAAAACCTCGAGCGGGTGACCCAGGCGATTCTCAAGAAGTACAACGCCGAGATCCATTCGCAGTCGGCCATCGAGGGGATTCTCGAGTTGCGCGAAGCGGGGCTCAGAGCCGCCGATGTCGAGCAGATCGAGCTCGAGATCTTCGACGTCGCCTATCACATCATCGGGGGCGGCGAAGAAGGGGAGAAGAAACACGTCTCAACGAAAGAGGAAGCCGATCACAGCCTGCCGTATTTGGTCGCCGTCGCGCTTCTCGATGGCCAGGTTCTGCCGGCCCAATATGCCCCTGATCGCATCGTGCGCCCGGATGTGCAAGATCTTCTCAATCGGGTGACGGTGAAGCCCGCCGCCGATCTGAGCTCCCGCTTTCCGGCGGAGATGCCCTGTCGCCTCACTGTGCACCTTCGGGATGGGCGAGTGCTCAAGCAAGAGAAAAGCGATTACGAGGGATTCCACACTCGACCGGCCAGCCTCCGGACAGTGATCGGCAAGTTCGAGCAGCTGGCTTCTCCGTTCGCACCGGCTTCCCTTTGCCAGGAAGTGATCGATGCCGTCGGGAACCTCGAGAATCTCACCAACGTCAGTGAGCTCGCTTCTCTTCTGGCGCGGGTCGGCGAGGAAGCGGCAAGCCCCCGGAGATGAGCGATGAGTGATGCGGACAGGGCGTTTCCCTTCCTGCGGGTCAACGACCGTGGGGCGAAGCCGCGCCGCCAGGGCATCACCGAGATTCGCGGCCCTTACTACACGGTGGTCGGAAGGCGCTATCTCGAGGATGTCTTCGAGACCATGGGTTACTACGTGGATGCCCTCAAGTTCGCGGGCGGGTCGTTCAGCCTCATGCCGGAGCGGGCGGTGCGCGGGCTCATCGACGTCTGTCACGCCAACGATGTCCTCGTCTCTACGGGTGGATTCATCGAGCACGTCCTCACTCAGGGCTCTGATGCGGTGCGGAAGTACGTCGCCGGGTGCCGGGATCTCGGCTTCGACATCATCGAGATATCGAGCGGGTTCATCTCTCTCGGGACGGACGATATGCTGCGGCTCATCGAGCTCGTCCGGCGCGCGGGGCTCAAGGCCAAGCCCGAAGTCGGCATCCAGTTCGGAGCGGGCGGAGCGACGCGGGCCGAAGAGCTCGAGGCCGAAGGCACCCGGGATGCGGAGTGGGTCATCGCTCAGGCCCGCCGCTATCTCGAGGCCGGCGCCTACATGATCATGATCGAATCCGAGGGCATCACCGAGAGCGTCACCCGCTGGCGCACGGATGTCATCTCCCGCATCGCCAACGGGCTCGGTCTCGAGAAGGTCATGTTCGAGGCGGCCGACCCCGAGGTCTTCGCCTGGTACATCAAGAACTACGGCCCCGGCGTGAACCTCTTCGTCGATCACAGCCAGATCGTCCAGCTCGAGTGTTTGCGCTCGGGGATCTGGGGGACCAAGAGTCTATGGGGCCGTGTTGTCTCTTATACGGAGGGGGGAACCTCGGAAAGACTATCCGCGGGCGCACGCCGCGCTTCGGGCTCGCGCTCCACCCGCCGGCCCCGAGCCACACGACGTCGAGGAAAGGGATGATCGGGGAGAGACGAGCGTCGGGTGGGCATACGTTTCTCCTATCACCCGCCAATCTCGGAGGAAAGCGGGCCCGCCTTCTGCTTCGAGGTCGATTCCCGCTGGCAGAAGCCTTGCGTTCGCCCGCGGGCGCGCCGCTCGGCGATGTGTTCAGCTTCCTGAGCGGCCTCTATTTCCGCGGCAAGCTCGCTTACGCGCGAGCCTTTGCGCGGTCAACGTCCGCGGAGGCCGGGGGGATCTTCGTGATCACTCCGAGCGCCGGCCTCGTGTCACCGCAGACGCGGGTCGGCGAGCCGACTCTCCGCAGCTTTGCGCGAGTCGATGTCGCCCCCGACAACCGTCGTTATCGGAATCCACTGATCCGCGATGCCGGACGTCTCGCCGAAGGAAGCGATGGCGCTCGTGTCGTTCTTCTCGGAAGCATCGCGACCGGGAAATACGTCGACATCCTCCTCGATCTCTTTGGCGAGCGGCTCTTCTTTCCGGCGCAGTTCGTCGGACGCGGGGACCTGAGCCGGGGCGGATTGCTGCTTCGCGCCGCGAGAGAAGGCGAGGAACTCGAGTACGTGCCTGCCGCAACCGCCTGTCGCCATGGCCCGCGGGCCGTAAGGCTCGGTGCCCTCCCACGGCGCTCGGCGTCGCCCGACCCTGCTCGCTTGTAGATTGTGCACATGAAGGATGGATGAGCCTCCGTCCGCGGCAGTGGCACGCTTAATGCCAATTCGAATCTCCCGCCCATCCGTACCAGAACAAGGAGGCTGGAATGGCAACCCAAACTCAGGCGACCATCGAATGGTTGAAGGATGTCGATGATGCCCTTGCCCAAGCGAAGGCCAAGGGCAAGCCGCTCCTGCTCGACTTCACTGCGGCCCCGATGTGAGGCGGGTGCGCTCGGCTGGAAGCCGAGGTGTATCCCAACGAAGAGGTGGTCAAGATGATCACCGCGAACTTCATCCCGGTCCGAACCCACATCAAGGAGCGACCTCAGATCTTCGAGCGATTCAACGTGCCATGGACTCCGACACAGCTTGTTCTCGATGCGGACGGGGTGGAGCGGCATCGAATCGAGGGTTTCCTGCCGGTCGAAGATTTCCTCGCGCAGCTGGAGGTGGGGCTCGCGAGGCTCGAGTTCGAGCACAAGCAGTATGCCGGCGCTGCGAAACGCTTCCGCGCCGTCTGCGACGGGCGGCCGCAGACCGGCGTCGCACCCGAATCCTGCTACTGGGCAGGCGTCTCCGACTACAAGGCGACGAACGACCCCAAGCATCTCAAGGCGACCGCCGAGCTCATGAAGGCGAGATATCCCGAGAGTGAGTGGGCGCGCAAGGCGTCGGTGTGGGCTGGGTGACCGCTGGCCGGCGTGGGCGCGCAGGGCATGGGTGTGGGCGGGCATCGGTGTGGGCTGGGTAAGCGATCGATAGTTTAAACTCGGCCCGTGACCCTGCCCTTCGCTCCTCCCCTCGAGCCCATGCTCTCTGCCGCCGCCGAGGCCTTGCCCGACGGCGACGGTTGGCTCTTCGAGCCCAAGTGGGACGGATTCCGAACTCTCGTCTTTCGAGACGGTGACGAGATCCTGCTCCAGAGCCGCGACAAGCGGCCGATGAACCGATACTTCCCCGAGCTCGTCGCACCGCTTGCCGCCGCGTTGCCCGAGCGCTGCGTCGTCGATGGCGAGGTCGTCATTGCCGGCCCCGAGGGGCTCGACTTCGAGGCGCTTCTCCTGCGCATTCATCCGGCCGCATCGCGGGTGAAGCTCTTGGCCGCGCAGACGCCGGCCTCGTTTGTCGCCTGGGACCTGCTTGCACTGGGGGACGAGGATCTGCGCAAGACGCCGCTCGCCGTGCGGCGCGAGCGGCTCGAACGCGCCCTGGCGGAGGCGGAGCCCCCGGTCCATCTCTCACCGGCGACGCGCGATCGTGCTCTCGCCGAAGACTGGTTCCGTCGCTTCGAGGGCGCCGGGCTCGACGGCGTCATGGCCAAGCGCCTCGATGCACCGTATCGCCCCGGCGAGCGCACGATGATCAAGGTCAAGCACACGCGCACCGCCGATTGCGTGGTGGCTGGCTTCCGCTGGCACAAGAACGGCGCCGGCACGATGGTCGGCTCGCTCCTCCTCGGTCTTTATGACGACGATGGGACCCTGCACCACGTCGGGGTCACCGCGGCGTTCACCAACGCCGTCCGCAAGCAGCTCGTCGTCGAGCTTGCCCCACTACGAGAAAGAGCGCTCGAGGGCCATCCTTGGCGCGACTGGGCCGAGGCGCAGGACGACGCGAGCGCGAAGGGGCAACGCTTGCCCGGGGCGACGAGCCGTTGGAATCGCGGCAAGGATCTGAGCTGGGAGCCGCTCCGGCCCGAGCGCGTCTGCGAAGTCGCTTACGACCACATGCAGGGATCGCGCTTCCGGCATGCGGCGCAGTTCGTGCGCTGGCGTCCCGACAAGCGGCCGGAGGACTGTCGTTACGATCAGCTCGACGTCACACCGGCCTACGAGCTCGAGCGGGTCTTCGGGGGCCGCGACTAGTCGCGGAGCACCAGCCGCAAGGTATCGTGACGGCGGCTTCCGGCGCGGACGCTGGCGAAATAGACGCCGGAAGGCATTCGGCGCCCGAGCGCGTCCCTCCCGTCCCAGCGGACGGCGTGGGCGCCGGCCGGCCGGTGGCCGCGCTCGAGGGTTCGGATCAGGCGGCCGCCAACCCCGTGAATCGCGACCACCACCAGGCCGGGAGCCGTGGTCTCGTATTCGATCGTGGTCTGACTCGAGAAGGGATTCGGAAGACTCCGAACTCTAACCTCACGCGAAGGAAGGTCCGCGGCATCGATGCCGATGGGGGAGAGGGTGACGCGGGTGGAGTCGAGATCCATCATGGCATTGTTATCGATGGCACGCAGCATCACCGTGTAGGTTCCGGCGGCTGCATAGCTATGACTCGGTTCCGGCTCGTTGCTCACGGCTCCATCGCCGAACGTCCAGTAATAGGGATAATCGGGGCTCCCGCCAGGGAAGGTGGTGTTGTTTGTTGTCGTAAGGGTCAAGCCGTTGATGTTCACCACGAAGGCGGCGTCCGGCGGCTCGCCGGTGACCGGCAGGTTCACGATCTCGCAACGGGGGTGAGTCTGAGTGAGATTCACCGCGGTGTGCATGAATGGGTTGGGCCGGATGGTGTTGCGCTCGAGGGTCAGAAAACCCCACGGGCGCTCCTCCGCTGGTGCATAGTCGGGGTAATTCCAATGCGTCTGCATGATGCTGTGAAAAGCATCGGGAGCAGTCGGAGGATTATCGAGGGGATGCGGGAGTCCTAAGGTGTGCCCCAATTCGTGGGCGAAGGCTCCCTCCGGCGTGCACGGCCAGGCACCGACACCCGAACCACTCGGGCATTCGCCGCCGGAGTAATCCGGGTTGTTGAATTCAGGAAAGACCTCGACCCCGAGGAGAGCAACACCGCAGTCGCTGCCGCACCATTGCGCCGCTCCCGCCCACCAGCCGGCGCCATGGGCCCAGACCGCGGCCACGGTCCCGGGCGACCAGATCGGAAGTCCGTTCGCGCCCATCTCGCCGAGCAGAGACCCCCAC
>JBIOUT010000218.1:0-2817 GCA_044867365.1 Candidatus Eiseniibacteriota bacterium
GCGAGCGCTGCGGAAGAAACTGCTCGTCGAACCCTGTGAGGAAAAGCGGGCGCTCCGACTTCTCGGGCAGGCTTGAGCCGAGCCCAACCTTCCGCCTCTCGTCCGAGGTAGCTTCATGCCAAGAACCAAGACGGTTGTCCCCGGGTTAGCCCGGCGCAAGAAGGTGATGAAGAAAGCCCGCGGTTATCGCGGCGGCCGCGGCCGGCTCTATCAGAGCGCGGTCGAGGCGGTGCTGCGCGCCGGCCGCTTCGCGTATCGCGATCGGCGGGCCCGCAAGCGCACCTTCCGGCGGCTCTGGATCACGCGCATCAATGCCGCCGCGCGCTTGAACGGCATGAGCTACTCGACCCTGATGAGCGGCCTCAAGCGGGCTCAGGTGGAAGTCGACCGCAAGGTTCTCGCCGATCTCGCGGTACGGGACGCCGAGGCTTTCGCTCGCCTGGCGGCGGTAGCGCGCGACGCCGGCAACTGACCCGCCCTCCCAAGCACGCTGCCCGATCATTCGAGCGCGAGCCCGACCGCCCTCCGGCGGTCGTGTCGTTTTTTGTTGCCGCTCGCGTTGACAGGCCGATGACCGTCTTGTAGTCTGCGGCCAGCGCTCATGGCGCTCGCACCGCACGCGTGCCGGAAGGGTCACTCACGTGGGGGGAAAGGGATGGAGGACTCGCGCGATCGCGCCCAACGAGCTCTCGACGATCTCGAGCGAGAGGTTCTGCGCGCCGCCTCCTTGATCGCGGAGCTCCGCAGCGAGAACGAGGCGCTCCGCCGGCAGGTCAAAGAGGTGGGCAAGCCCGCGATCGCTCGGCGAACCGAGGGTTGGGACGACGAGCGCCGGGAATGGACGACCGAGCGCCAGGTCATCGCCGATCGCCTGAAGACGATCCTCGGCCGGTTCCAATGGCTCGAGGGAGGTCCGCCCTAGGCGCGGGGCACGGTCGGCGGGCAAAACCCGAGGTCACACGATCGAGCGAGGTCACGGTGATGAGTAGCGCGGGGATCCCAGGCGGACCTACCGAAGAAGGCCGGACGGCGACGACGGTCACCATTTTCGGAGGGGAGTACCGGCTCAAAGGAGGCGATGACCCCGAGCATGTTCACACGGTGGCCCGCCTCGTCGACGATCGTATGCGAGAGGTGGCCGATCGCCAGCGGATCACCTCGCCTTCCCGAGCTGCCATTCTGGCTTCGCTCAATATTGCCGACGAGCTTCTGCGCGAGCGGCAGCACCATGAGCAATGGGGCGCCGCCATCGAGGCGCGGAGCCGGGAGCTTCGGCGGCTGATCGCCGCGGCGGTCGGGGGCGAGGTAAAATCGGATCGACCCGCGAAGGGCGGACGATGATGAAGGGGTTGGGAAACGACGCGAGGTCCGTCCTTCAAGTTATTACGCAGGTCCAAGCTGTTTCTCAGCCTGCGGCGGGTTTCGACTAGAATTCCCTGCCGTGTTCGTGACGGTCCTAGTGTTTTGAGCCAACACCGAACCAAAGGGAGCTCGGTCCGAGACGTGTAGCGGTACCCACCTTCTCGAGGTGGGGTCGTGAAGCGCAACGCTGGGCGCCCACCTGGAGTTTCCAGGTTCAAAACGCTCAGATCGCACGGCACCGTGGTGGGGAATACCTCTTCTTCCCGCATGCCCTCACGGCTTAAAGGCGGCGAGGGCTAGGGCTCGATTTCGACCTCCGCCACCACCCGCAAGGCGCCTGCTCTCCGTAGAGCCCGGAGTGGTCGTTGAACATCCTCTTCATCGGTGACGTGGTCGGCGATCCGGGGCGGCGAGCCATCGCCGCTCATCTCGGGCCTCTGCGCGAGCAGGGGAAGGTCGACTTCTGCATCGCCAACGCCGAGAACTCGGCCGGTGGCTTCGGGATCACCCGTGAGATCGCCGACGAGCTCTTCAAGCTCGGCGTCGATGTGCTCACCGGTGGCAACCACATCTGGGACAAGAAGGAGGTGCTCGATTTCATCGATCGCGAGCCGCGCCTCCTGCGTCCGGCGAATTACCCATCCGGGGTTCCCGGAGCGCGCTCCGGGGTTTTCACCTCGAGCTCGGGGACTCGCGTGGCGGTCCTCTCTCTGATGGGCCGAGTGTTCATGGCGGCGATCGATTGCCCGTTCCGCTGCGCCGACGAGCTCATCCCCGGACTGCGTGCCGAGACCCCCATCATCGTCGTCGACATGCATGCCGAGGCCACCTCGGAGAAGGTGGCGATGGGCTGGTACCTGGACGGCCGGGTGAGCGCCGTCATCGGCACGCACAGCCATGTTCCCACCGCCGATGAGCGGATCCTGCCCGGTGGCACCGCCTACCAGACCGACGCCGGCATGACCGGCCCTTACGACTCGATCATCGGCGTCGAGAAGGAGATGGCGATCCAGCGCTTCTTGACCCAGACTCCCCGGCGCTTCACGACCGCGAGCGGCGATCCGAGGCTCTCCGGGGCGATCATCTCGGTGGACGAGAAGACCGGGCGCGCTCTCGGCATCGAGCGCGTGCATTTGCCCATTCCCCGAGAGGCGGCGAATCGGCCGGCGAAAACGGCAATGGCATCTCCCACGACCACCCACCGGGAGACCGCCGGACGGCGGCGCTAGTCTCTGCGACCGGCGGTGCCGGGGCTCCGGCCGGCAGAGCGGTCCGAGGCCGATGATGGCGATCCTTCTCGACGGCAAGGCAACAGCGGAAACCTGGCGGGCCGAGCTCCGGCAGCGGGTCGAGACGCTCATTCACGACTCGGATGCGGCTCCCGGGCTCGCCGTCGTCTGGGTCGGCGACTATGCGCCCTCGGCGGTCTACGTGCGCAACAAGGACCGCGCCGCG
>JBIOUT010000219.1:0-4625 GCA_044867365.1 Candidatus Eiseniibacteriota bacterium
CCATCGTTGGGATGCCCATCTCGGGCCCATCATTCGCGAGGTCTGGGCCGACTTTCAGGCTTGCGTGGGCAGCGCCCCCTCGGGGGGCGAGCAATTCCGCGCCGCCCTCAATAACATCCTGGCTCAGGGACACCCCATCTTCTGATCAGGAAGCGGCGATGCTCGAGGCGAGGTCCCGGCTCGCCATCGCCTGATCCAGGATCGCTGCCGGCGCGAGGCGACCTTCATCGGCTTGGGGACGCTCGCCCAGAGCCTCGCGATAGACCTGGAGAAGCCGAGCAGTCACCCGTTCCCAGGAGAAGAGAAGCGCCCGCGCGCGTCCCGCCTCTCCCATGGCCGCTGCCCGGCGGCGATCGCTGAGCACGGCGATGAGCGCTTGCGCCAGGGCCTCGGGATGGGCGGGCGGGACGAGAAGGCCGTTCTCGCCCGGCTCGACGAGCAACCGATAGCCCGAGATGTCGCTCGCCACCACCGGACGAGCGCTCGCCATCGCCTCGAGGAGCACGATGCCGAAGCTCTCGTTCCGCACCGCCGGAGCGCACAAGCAATCGGCGGCGGCATAAAGTCCCTCGACCTCGGCCGGCGGCACCGCGCCCAGGAAGCGCACCAGCCCCGGGGCGATCTTATCGGCGCGCAGGCGTAATCGCGCCGCCCTCGGCCCATCCCCGGCGATGAGAAGGGTGACCGGACCGATCGCCTCTCGCACCCGGGGCATGGCGTCGATCGCGTGCTCGACCCCCTTCCTTGGATCGAGCCGTCCCATGACCAGGATCGTCGCCCGGCCGTCGCCGCGCAGTGACGATTGAGGCCGCACCCGCGGTGAGAAGCGTTCGATGTCGACGCCGTTGGGGACCAGGCGGTAATCGCCCGGGAAATACTGAGCGACGAAACGGCGCGCCGGATCGCTCACCGCCACCGGCACCGTGATCCGGGCGAAGTCGCGGGCGAGAAGCGGCCGGAAGAGGCGATAGCCGAGGTTGGAATCGGCGGTCGCGTGGAACATGCCGACGATCGGCCGCCCCGCGGCGGCGCGGAGCGCCGCCAGGGGCAACATCGGCGCCAATGGACAATGGATGTGGACGAGATCGAGCTCTTCTCGGCGATAGATCTCACTGAGCCGCGCCGCGAGGTCGAGACCATGGGTGAAGTTCACGGTCGCCCCGTTCCACGGCACCATCCACTGGCCGCCGATCCGCACCACCCCGGGGTCCGCCGCCGCACTGCGCGCTCCGGCGGTGATCACGGTCACCCGATGCCCGAGCTTGATGAGGACGCGACGGACCCCGGCCACGTTCTCGCTCACTCCACCGAAGTGCGGGAAGTAGGCGTGGGTGACGATGCCGATTCTCACGCCGCGGTCCTCGCGTCCTTGGCAGGTCTCGCCGCCCGGTGCGGCGGCTCGTCCCATAGCGAACGAAAGAGACACCACTGGGCCGGGTCGCTGGCGATTGCATGCTCGAGTGGACCGACGAGAGCGCGAAGGACCGCTTCCGGCGAATCATCGGGCGCAAGCGGCACCGGCTGGTGAATGCGGGCCTCGAAGGCGAGCGGCCCGGTGCGTCGCATCGTCCCGGCGAGGAGACAGGCGCCGGTCGAGCGGGCCAGGCGGACGGCTCCCCCGGGAAAGAGGGTGGCTCGCCCGAGAAACGGCACCCGCCGGCCGCGCCGCCAGACGTCGCCGTCGACCAGGAGCACGAGAATGCGGTTGGCTTCGAGCAGGCGATAGAGGGCGCGCGCCCCATCCGCCGGCCGCCACACCCCGATGCCGCGCCGCCGCTTGTCGCCGCGAACCGCCGGCGCCAGCCGGCCGAGCTGTTCCCCGGTCACCACCGCGAGCGGGTAGCCGGCGCGAGCCAGCTCGCAGGCCGCCACTTCCCAGTTCCCGAGATGGCAGGCGGCGAGAATGGCGCCTCGCCCCGAGTCGAGCGCCCGATCCAGATAGGCGCGCCCGGAGAGGGTGAGGGTGAGCCGCGATCCGGCGGTCGATCGCAGCCATTCATATAGGAAAGCGCCGTGGGATGAGAAGGCTCGAGCAACCAGACGATCGAGCTCCCTGTTCGGGTCGAGAAGGTGGTCGCCGGCGGCGTCGCGACCGGAGGAGAAAGCCAGGACCTGACGAAGATTGGAGCGCAGCGCGGCGCGACGCCGGTGCGCCAGTCGATGATGCAAGCGACCACCGGCGCCCGCGAGGGCGTAGCCGAGCCCGGGCGGCAGCGCTCGAGCAAGAAAGCCGAGTGCGGCGAGGCCGAGGGAGGCAAGCATGGATGGTCGAGTGGCCGATGCCTTCGAGCTCGGTTGCCGGAACACGGCGCCGAGCGCGCAGCGGGCGCAACGCTAGGAAGCCCGAGCGCAGCCTGTCAAGCAGGAAGCAACGGGTTTCCGTTGCCTGGGAGAAGCACGACCATTAAAATGGAGACTCGAGGCGGTACTGAGCGAGGGGAGCTTCTCCGCCCGCGCAGGTGTGCATCGCGTGGCCGCCTCGTCGTCAAGCCTTGCCAGGCGCTGTGGAGCCCTCCTCGGACTGGCAACGCCCGTGTGGGATGCCAGGGAGGAGGAGGATGGCGAGCTTCAAGATGGTGCGCGCCCTGGTGCGCCCGCACGGCTCCTCTGCCCCGCCCACACCCCGCTACGTTCCACTCGAGATCTTCGGCCTCTGGGAGCTGCTCATGGTCGAGCGCCATCGCTTCGAGGTGCTCGATCGGCGCGCCTCAGTTTGGATCGATGTCGAGAACCACTTCGATACGTCCTTCTCCTCCGGTCAATTCGAGCGGGTGGACGAGGTCTGCCTGCACGTCTTTTCAGAAAAAGACGGGATGTTTCAGCGGGTCTGCCGATACTTCAGGGCGGAGGAGCGGGATCGCCTGACCGGAATCCTGGTTCGGCACTACGCTCCACACGTCTACGAGGACGCCCGCCGGCCGCAAATTGCCGAGCGGGCCGGCATCTGGATCGTGCGCGGCGGATAGACGCCGCTCGGCGGCCGACAGGTCCAGCCTCGTGTGTCTCGCTTCGGGGCACTGGAACCGACAGGAGAAGTCGCCACATGGTCGTCGTCAACTACTCCGGGAAGGAGATCAACGCCAAGATCGTCTACTACGGCCCCGGCTTGTGCGGCAAGACGACCAATCTCGAGAAGATCTACGATTCGGTCCCTGCCGCCAACAAGGGCAAGATGATCTCGATGAAGACGAAGACCGATCGCACGCTCTTCTTCGATTTTCTCCCCCTCGAGCTCGGCGAGATTGGCGGGTTCCGCACCCGTATGATGCTCTACACCGTGCCCGGCCAGGTGTTCTACAACGCCACCCGGAAGCTGGTGCTCAAGGGCGTCGATGCGGTGGTCTTCGTCGCCGATTCCGAGCGGGGAAAGATGCGGGAGAACCAGGGCAGCCTGGAAAACCTGCGCGAGAATCTGACCTCTTATGGGATCGACATTGACCAGATGCCGCTCGTCTTTCAATACAACAAGCGGGATCTGCCGGATGTGTACAGCAAGGAGGAGCTCGATCGCGCCCTCGAGCGCGGCAGCCGGCCGATGGTCGAGGCGGTGGCGGCCAAGGGCGATGGGGTGTTCGAGACTCTGCGACTGATCTCGAAGCTTCTCCTCACCCGGTTGCACCAGAAGATGCGCGGGCAGGCCGCTGTCGAGGAATCGGCGCCCATGTCCTCCCATGCGATCGCGGCTCCTGCGGTCGCTCCCGCTCCCTCGCCTGCACGTTCCATCACACCCGAGACCTGGAGCGCGCCCCGGCCAGCCGAGCCGACTCCGCGCGAGAGAAGCCGTCGCGGCGATTTCGAGCCGTCGCCGTCCTTGATCAGCCGGGCTCCGGCGGTGGAGAAGTCGATCGACCGGGCGCCGTCATCGAGCGGGTCGCCGGCGGCGCCGCCTGCTCAGTCGCCGTTCGCCGACACTCCGGGGTTCGTGCGCGGCTTCATTCCCGAGTCTTCGTCCTTTGATTCCCCGGCGCCGGCCCGCAGCCCGAGCAGTCCGGCGACCTCGCGACAGGACGATCGCGGCACACCCTCGTCAGCCTCTCTTTCATTGGGGCAATCGCAGCCACCGACCCCACTCGAGATCGTGCGCCTCGACGCCGGCTCCCCCGGGATGGCTCCCGGGCGGATCACGGTGCCAATCGAGATCGATCTTGCGGATCTGCGATGCGGCGAACCGTTCGAGCTCGTGCTGCGACTCGAAGTGCGGGATCGTCGCCGCGTCGCCTAGCCGCACCAATCCAAGCCTCGATTCAGAATTCAAAGCCTCGATTGATTCAACCGCAAGTTTACGGTTGACCGCGCTCCACCGCTGCCGCTAGCTTAGCGGCGGCGGCGTGGCTCACTGTTCTCCCGCCCCGCCACGTTCGGTCGGACCCACACTCCTCCGCCTGGAGAAGCTCGGTGAAGCGCTCTGGTTTCTTCGCAGCACCGGCGGCGGATTCGCAGCCGGTCTCTCGGCCGACGGTCGCCGATCCCCCCGGCGTCCGTTCCTCGACTCCTGAATCGGGAAGCTCGACTCTGGTCCCATCCTCTCCGCCCTTATCCACCCGCGCCGAGATTCAGGCCTCCTTCCGCGACGGATTGAGCGCCCTCAAGCGCGGTCGACTGGCCGAGGCCGAGCAGCTCTTTCT
>JBIOUT010000220.1:0-2178 GCA_044867365.1 Candidatus Eiseniibacteriota bacterium
TCGAAGACGAGATCGTAGTCGCGCTCGAGGGCGAATCGGAAGCCGGCGCGATACGCCGATCCCAAACCCTGCTTGCCGGGACGATGAATGACGTGGACTCGCGACACCTGGCCCGCCAGACAGTCGGCGACCTCTCCGGTGCCGTCGGGGGATGCATCGTCCACCACCAGCACGTCGAGTCGGGGATCCGCTTCGAGCACCCGCGGCACGAGCTCGGCGATGTTCTCCCGCTCGTTATAGGTGGGGATGACGACCAGTCCCTTCACTCCCGAGGCTCCCTCTTCCGCCGGCCGGCGATGATCCCGGCGCCGCCGAGACCGGCGATCGCCGAAGCGGCGGCGAGCGACAGCCAGAGCCCGGTGTCGAGCCCCGGCGTCCGATAGTCGAACTGGACCCGATGCCTGCCGGGTCCAACGCGAACCCCACGGAAGATGACATCGGCGCGCACGATGGGAACCCTCTCTTGATCCACCGTCGCCTGCCATCCGGGGAGGTCGAGCTCACCCAGAACGAGAAGCGCCGCCCCCGAGCTCTCGCAGTCGACGGTCACCCGGTTCAAGTCGACCGCAACCGAGGAGACCGAGCCCGTGAGATCCGCCCCGGCGAGCGGCCCGACCTCGCTGGCGACGACCGCATGGCGGCGGAGATCGAGGGCGGGATCGGTGAGCCGGGCGATCGCTCGCCCCGGATCGGGCTCGACCACGACCGCCCCGGCCAGGAAGGCGCGGGGGCCGGCGCTCGAGTTCTCGTACACGTTCATCGGTCCCGAATGCACTCGGCGGAAGCGATCGCTCTCCCCGAGATCGGCGCCGGTCACGAGATAACGCACGTTCAGGAGATCGAGGATCCGGAAACGCTCGGGGAAGCGGAAGATCTCGAACGTCTCGAGACCGAACGCTTCCAGGAACTCCTGGTAGATTGCAGGTTTGGCGGCATGATACCCGCCCACCGAGGCGATGCCGAAGGTGGCATAGCGATTGGAGCGAAACTCCTCGAGAGGATAGATACGGAAGGGGCCGGGCTGGCCGCCGAGAAAGCGGGTTACGGGATCGGGCTCGGTCACCCGGGTGAGGACGTCGCGCGGGGCGATGACCGGCTTCATGATCTCGCGCCCGATGGGAACGAGGTCGGCGGCCGAGGCCAGAGCCACTCCCGCCAGGTAGACGGCGGGAGAGAGGAGACGGCGCGGCCCGAGGAGGAAATATCCGCCAGCGCTTGCCAGGGTGAGGAGGGCCAGGGAGCGCAATCCGTCGCGATGGGCGCGGGCGGCGGCGGCATGGGCAAGAGCCTGGGCCTCGGCCGGCGGACGGTCGCGGTATTGCGCCACAATTCGCGGGCTCGCGCGAAAAGCTGCGGCATAGCGGTCGCGGATGGGTTGACCGGCGACCACCCCGGCGGCGAGGACGGCGAGCCAGAGAATGGCGAGGCGGCCGAGCAGGCGGGCGGTGGCGGCGCTCTCCGCTTGCCGGGCTCCCGCTGCCTTCGCCCCTTCCCGTCCTCCCCCGCCCGGTTTCTCACCGGCCAGGCTGAGAATGCGGGTCAAGCCGAGGGCAAACAAGCTCGCCACCGCGAGCTGGGTGAGGACCAGGATCATGACCGGCACTCGAAACTTCTTCCAGTAAGGGAGAAAGCGATAGAAGAGGTCGTAGAGGAAGAAGTGCTTGCCGAGAGCGACGAGAAGCCCGAGAACGGCGAGGACGATGAAGACGCCCTGATTCTTGCCACGGCCGAGGACGACCGCGAGCACCGCAAAGAAAAGAACGAGGATGCCCATGTAATTGGGATAGTCGGTGAAGGGCATCGTCCCCCAGTAGGTCGCCCCACCGAAACCGAGGGCCGACGGCACGACCAAGGTGAGAAGCTCCGCCCACCCGAGCGACCAGCCAGTCGCATAGTCGAGCGACACCCCACCGGTCGGACCGCCGCCGCGGATCGAGTGCGGGGTGTACGCGGCGACCGGCAAGATGAGCACCGCCCCGAGCAACGCGCCGAGGAAGCAGGCGAGCGCCGCCCCCCCCAGTCCGCGCTTGACCGGCACCGGGAAGGTCTCGCCTCCTCGCCGCCGGTCGGCGATGTAGAAGGCGAGATAGATGGCGATCGCCATCCAGGTGTAGTAGGCGATCTGAACATGGCCGCGCAAGAGCTGGCATCCCAGGACCAGAGCGAGGAGGGCCACCC
>JBIOUT010000221.1:0-4260 GCA_044867365.1 Candidatus Eiseniibacteriota bacterium
TCCAGTGCCGAGGACGACCAGGGTCACGTCGCGAGCCAGGATCTCGGGAGATGCGGCGGCGAAGAGATCCACCCCCTTCTGATCGACCAATCGCGATACCACCGCGGCCAGGGGACGAGCGGCGCGCGCCGCCGGCAAACCCAGACGATCGAGAAGCGCCCGCTTGTTCTCGGCCTTGGGGGATGGATCGTCGATCGAGTACTTATGCGGAATGTGGAGGTCGCGGCTTGGATCCCAGACCGTGACATCGATGCCGTTGAGGATCCCGATCAAGTCGCGATGTCGCTGCCTGAGCACCCCTTCGAGTCCGAACCCGAACTCTTCGGTCCATTGGATTTCCTGGGCGTAGCGCTCGGAGACGGTGGAAATGAGATCGGCGAACAGAACCCCCGTCTTCATGAAATTGACCTTGCCCCAAAACTCGAAGGGGCTCATCGGATAGAAGGAATCGGGGGGGAAGCCGGCGAGCCCCAGGACCTCGCGCTCGAAGATGCCCTGGTACCCCAGGTTGTGGATCGAGAACAGGCTCGCCACCTTGCGTAAGACCGAATCTTCGGAATAGATGGTCTTGAGATAGGCGGGCCCCAGCCCGGACTGATGATCGTTGGCATGGAGCACGTCCGGCCGGAGCTTGAGCGCCCGCAGGGTCTCGATCACTCCCCGCGAGTAGAAAATGAAACGGCGGGCATTGTCGGGAAAGGCTTCACCCGACTGCGGATCGGTGTAAATCCCCTCGCGGTCGAAGAGATCCGGGCGCTCGAGCAGGTAGACCTCCACCGGCTGTCCCGGAAGCCGTCCCCGCCATACCTGACCGGTCAGTGCCTGGCCCGCCATGAGCACCTTGATCTCGTGGACGACGGCGAACTCTCTCAGCAACTCGGGGTCGATCGTGCGGTAGCGGGGAAGAAAGACGACGACCCGATGGCCGAGGCGGGAGAGCGCCTGGGCGAGATCGCCGACCACCTCGCCGAGCCCCCCCACTTTGACGAGGGGCGCTACCTCAGCGCTGAGGATCGAAATCGTGAGCGTGTCTTTCATCCGTGACTTCCTGGAGCTCGATTTCGCGCAGGTACTCCGCCGCTTCCTCCGGAGGGGTCGGATTGATATAGAACCCGGTCCCCCACTCGAAGCCGGCCACCTTGGTCAACCTGGGCATGAGCTCGAAGTGCCAATGATACTGATCGATGTGCTGTTGGGTGGAGGGGCCGGTGTGCAGGACGAAGTTGTATGGGGGCGAGTTGAGGGCCTTGCCGATTCGCATCAACGTCGTCTTGAGAATCTGGGCAAGAGAGGCGTAGCGACCGATGTCGCCCTCCTCGAACAGGGATTCATGGCGCTTGGGCAGCAGCCAGGTCTCGAAGGGGAAGCGGGATGCGAACGGGGCGAAGGCCAGATAGTCATCGCTCTCGCTCACGATCCGCCGGCCGTCGCTCCGCTCCTGAGCAACGATGTCGCAAACGATACATCGCTCTTTAAGATCGAAATGGCGGAGCGCCCCGTCGATCTCCTCCTGTACCCGCCTCGGCACGATCGGGGTGGCGATGAGCTGGGTATGGCTGTGCTCGAGAGTAGCGCCGGCCGCTTCGCCGTGGTTCTTGAACAGCATCAAGTAGCGGAACCGGCGGTCGCGCTTGAGGTCGGCCATGCGCTCGCGATAGGCGCGGAGCACCTGTTCGATGCCGGCGACCGAGAGCTGGGAGAGCTCGAGCTCGTGGTCGGGGGTCTCGATGATCACCTCGTGCGCCCCGATGCCATTCATCCGGTCATAGAGCCCTTCGCCGCGACGGTCCATCTCGCCCTCGATCTGGAGCGCAGGAAACTTGTTGGGCACCACCCGAACCTCCCATCCCGGGCCGTTGCGCGGTGAGCCGGGCTTGCGGTAGGCGAGGATTTCGGAAGGGGTCTTGTCCTCGTTACCGGGGCAGAAAGGGCAGAAGCCGGTGCGTCGCTTTGCCGGCTCGGCAAAATCGGCGGGGCGCTTGCCGCGCTCGGTCGAAATGATGACCCATCGCCCGATGATCGGATCCCTGCGTAGCTCGGGCATGAAGGTTCCTGGGGGTGCTCCTGGATCGGGTCGCCGAGAGGGGCCGGGCTAGCGGTCGCCGAACGGGGCCGCCTGAACCCTTTTGGATCAGCGAGCCAAGACCTTGGTTTCAGCCACCCAGGGCGCTTCGTAGCCCAGGGCGCTCGCCCTCTCTTTGAGAGCGTCGGCTTCGGCGCGGGTGATGCAGTCGCCGACCCTCACCTTATAGAACGGAGAGTCGTACTCGACGTACACCGGTTCCCTGAACTTGGTGCGCGCTTCGGCCGCGATCTGCTCCCCCCGCTCCCGTTGCGAGCTGGCGAAGATCTGCACCCGATAGCCGAAGGTCAGGCGATCGGAGGGAGTGGTCACCCAGCCTTCACCGGCATTGACCGCTCCCGCCGGGGGCGGCGGCTCGGGAGGCGGCGGTTGAGGAACGCGGCCCAGCTCCTCTGCGCTCGCTCCCCGCTGCCCGGCCGGCGCCGAGGCGGATGGCGGCGGGGCCGCCGGCTCGACCGCAGGTCCTGGGGCTTGGGCGCGCCGCGAGCACCCAAGGGCAACGGCGAATCCGACGATGACGAGCATTCCGCCGGCGATGGAGATGAAGCGGGCAAAGACCCCGCGAGCGGACATTCGATCACCACCTCGAGCAAGAGGCCGAGTGGCACGGCATGCGACGCGTTGCGTGCACGACCCCCGGTCTCCGGGAAACCGGGGAACGTATAGCACAAGGCCGATCAGACCGGCAAGAGCTCGACGCCGTCGGGGGTGGGGGTTCGGTTGTCGACGACGTTGTCGTAGACCCGCTCGAGCGATTCGACGATGCGATCCCAGGAGTAATTGCGGATGACCAGATCTCGACTCAAAGCTTCGTAATGGCGGACGAGATCGGGGCTCTCGATCAGGAGCTTGAGCTTGGCGCGGAGATCCTCGACGTCGCGGCTCCGGAAGGATGGAGCCGAGTCCCCGACCACTTCCAGGTTCTCCGGAATGTCGGAAGTGAGGACACACTTGCCGTAGGAGAGCGCCTCGAGAAGCGAGATCGACAGCCCCTCGAGAGTGGACGGCTGGACCACCAGATAGGCGTTCGACCACAGCTCCTCGAGGACATCGCCGAAGACATAGCCCAGGAAGCGGATACGGTCCGACTGGTGGCTGCGGAGCTCCTGCACATAGGAATCCGAGAAGCTGGTCCCGCCGGCCAGCACCAGCTTGACCCGCGGGTCGACATCGAGGGCGCCGAAGGCCTCGAGCAGGTAATGCACCCCCTTTTCCGGGACCAGCCGGCCGACGAAGAGGACGTAAGGCGCGCCGTCGAGCCCGAAACGCTTCATCTTGCTCGGGGGCCGGGTCACCGGCACGTTGGTGCCGTTGGGAATCACCTCGGCCACGATCTGGTACTTCTCGGCGAAGTACTGCCGCAGCGTGCGCGACACCACGATCGCCCGCGTCGGGAAGTGCACCGCCGGATACTCGCACCGATGGAGGATCCACGCCGCCACCCTTCCCCACTTCTCCCGCTCCCAGTCGAGCCCATGGATGGTGACCACCGAGCGGGTGCCCCGTAGGCGCGGCAGACAGGAGAACACCGATGGCCCCAGCGCATGGAAATGCACCAGGTCATAGCGCCTGCTCAGATAATCGAGGGCGCAGACCAGGCAATGGGTGGCGGTATCCAGGTGCTTGGTGTTGAGCGACGGGTAGCGGGCGAGACGGATGCCGCGATAGGTGTCCTCGGGGCCCCGGGTGTAATGAAAGCGGCAGTAGACGGTGACGTCGTGACCCCGGGCGGCAAGCCGCGCCGCGATCTCCTCGACGTGGCGCTCGACCCCGCCATAAGTGGCCGGGATCCCCTTCTGCCCCACCATCGCGATTTTCACCGCGCTCCCCCTTCAACCTTACCGGCCGAGGGACTCCATTGCTTGAGCCGCGGATAGCGATCTCTCTCGCGCTGATTGAGGTAGATGGGAATCGTCCCCTGTCCGGTGCCGAGAGGCTTCGGGTCGGGCGGACGGCGGAGCGGCAGCCGCTCGGGCGCCCCGGCGATCTTGGCGCGTAGCACCCAGGAGAGAGGAGTCCACGGTCGCTGGCGGAGTCCGGGAGAAACCGTGCAGCTCATCCAGCAATCGTGGCATTGCCGCACGTCGGCCAGGAGCTCCTGGTTGCGGGCCACGATCTCGTCGTAGGTCTCGGTGAGCAGGTTGCCCATGTTGTCGCCGCGGGCATTGCAGGGGAAC